>CAYNFN010000249.1:0-6099 GCA_964396485.1 uncultured Alcaligenaceae bacterium | reverse complement strand
GTGCACATCTGCTACGGCTACGGCATCCAGGCCAATATCGACTGGAAGAAGTCGCTCGGCAGCCAGTGGCGGCAGTACGAGGAGATTTTTCCGGCGCTGGCGAAAAGCCGGCTCGACCAGGTCTCCGTCGAGTGCATGCATTCGCACGTGCCGATGACTCTGCTGAAACTCCTGGGTGGCAAAGACGTGCTGGTAGGCGCGATCGACGTGGCAAATGATCGGGTCGAATCGCCCGATGAGATCGCCGGCCTGATCGCCGAGGCGACCAAGTTCGTTCCCAGGGAGCATATCTTCGCTTGCACCAACTGCGGAATGGCGCCAATGAAACGCGACGTCGCGGTCGCGAAACTCCAGGCGCTGAGTGCCGGGGCCGCGCTGGCGCGCGAGCGCCTGGCTTGAGGGAAGGAAACACCGCACACTGGGTTCATCTCCCGTGCGTCGCGCGGCTATCTTGCGGCGCGCCGGCGCGTTCGTTTTTCGATTGGCGAAAGGCAACCGAGCGGTTGCCTGGGTAGGTTGCGCGCTCTTGGTCCCACGGGCGGCCCTGCCTGCATCCCGGTACTATATGTCGATGCGGCTATCGAGTTTCGAGACAATCGCCAAGGCCTTGGACTCCGCGGGCGTACGCTACCTCGTGGCGGGCGGCCTCGCGGTCAATGCGCATGGCGTTCTGCGCTTCACGAAGGACCTCGACCTCGTCGTCGAACTCATTCCCGACAACATCCTGCGGGCCTTCACTACCTTCGAGGGACTCGGCTACCGGCCCTCTGTCCCGATCACAGCAGCCCAGTTTGCCGACAAGGCCCTGAGACAGACCTGGGTGAACGAAAAGGGTATGCGCGTGCTGCAGTTCTGGAGCGATGCTCACCGTGAGACGCCCATCGACATGTTCGTCGATGAGCCGTTTGAGTTTGAGTTCGAGTACGGGCGGGCGCTGTTGAAGCCCCTGCACGCCACCATCCCCGTTCGCTTCGTCTCGCTGCGCACTCTGATCGAGATGAAGCGGCGAGCCGGGCGGCCAGAGGATCTCGCCGACATCGAGCAGTTGCGGATTCAATTGAACAAGGCCGCCGATGCCTGAAGCCCACACCGACGACATCGACTGGAGTCTCACCACCTGGGAGGGTGCCAGGCGCGAGCAACTGCGGCGCTGGGCCGAGCTTCCGCTGGAGAGAATCGTGCTGGCCCTCGAGGAAATGCAGGAGCTGGCTGATTGGCTGTGTCCGGGCGCCATCGACGCCCGCGCTCCGCAGCGGCCTCGCGACGAGCGCTCATGAAAAACGCACCATAATCTGCGCCACCCCGCCGGTTGGAGAACGAAGTGGCTTGACGTAACGGCCGCGCCATCGAAGTAACCAACCTAGCTTGCCCAACGCACGAGGCGTCTGATGTTTGCCTGCATCCTATGGCAGGACAGAAAGTCCCGCGCGTGTGGCTCCGTCATTGAGGCGCCGGTCGAACGCCGCGAACGTGCATGGAATATCCGTTCGGTCCCGAAGCCAAAGCGCGCTCGCGAGATGGATGCTATCGAAGCCGCGTAGCTCGTAGGTTTCCGCGGTCTCTCCGGCGAGTCGGAGTACCGAGGGGGTTAGCTCGACGCGCATGAACGACTCCCAGTCAACATTAAATCCGGCAACGCGCTCCCGGTGTTTGCGCGAAGTGGTGAGGCCGCTGCGATCCAAGCGTGCAAAGGCTGCCCGTGCTTCAGCGTACGCCACCACGGAGGTCGCGGCTGCCGTTGCTTTGTTCAGCCAATTTCGCAGTCGCACGGAGCCCGTCTCCCGAACATAGAGCTTCACGAGCGCCGAGGTGTCGAGGTACAGGATCACCGCCGATCCTTGGTCACCCAGTCCGATACCGAAACGTCTTTCGGCAGCGATTCAGGGCGGGCGATTCCCTTCGGCTTCTTGCCATTCCAGTGGATACCCGGTACGGCGGCGAGTTGGAGAATCGACTGTTTCTTTCGGATTGGCACTATTTCCGCCACGGGTTTGTTGTGCGCTCTCACGGTCACCGTGTCGCCGGCTTCTACCCGACGCAGCAGTTGGCTGAGCCGAGCCTTGAGTTCGCGTACGCTGGTTTGCATCGATGTGGTCCCAATCTATGATTGTGACCACAATGGTACACGAATGCATGGTGCATATGTTCTGTAGAATGACGCAGAGTTAGCGCCAGACAGGGGGGACTGCGGTATCCGTAAGAGCGTAACATGCTCGGACCCCCGCGCAGATCTGATCGCAAAGGTTTGCTAGGACCATTGGTCATCGGCAGAATTGCCGAACAGGAAGGAGGGATTTTCTTGCCCACACTCGCTGACTGGCTACAAGAGCATGGTCTCGATCAGTATGCCGGCGTGTTCGCCCAGAGCGAGATCGACCTCGATGTCATGCCCGATTTGACGGAGCAGGACCTCGAGAAGCTGGGTTTGCCGTTGGGTGCACGCAAGCGGTTCATGAGGGCGATCCGTAGCTCTGGTGCATCCTCGCCGGCCGCAGTCGATTCCTCGCCTTCTTCTTTGCCCTCCTCCCCCATCGTCTCCGTTGCAGAAGGCGAACGCCGTCAGTTGACCGTGCTGTTCTGCGACATGGTGGGGTTCACCGAACTGGCCAATCGCGTCGATCCAGAAGTTCTACAGCGGATCATCCGCAGCTACGAGGATGCCTGCGCGGTGTGCATCACTCGTTATGAGGGCTACGTCTTTCAAAGACTCGGTGATGGCATCGTCGCCTTCTTCGGCTATCCGCTCGCCCATGAAGGCGAGGCCGAGCGGGCGATCCGTGCCGGGCTGGAGATCATTGAAACCTTGTCCAAGCTCGACGTCGCCGATGCCGGACATCTCGCGGTACGCATTGGCATTGCCACCGGCTTGGTGGTGGTGTCCTTGGCCGAGAAGGGTGCAGTGGGCGAGACCATGAATCTAGCCTCCCGCCTTCAAGGCGTCGCCCCGGTGGGCGGCATCGTGGTGAGCGAGCGGGTGCACCAATTAGCCGGTGGCAGCTTCGACTATGAGGATCTCGGCGAGCAAACGCTGAAGGGCATCGCCCGTCCCACCCGGGCGTATCGCATCACCGGAGTGAGTGAGGCAGCCAGCCGCTTCGAGGCCGCGCACGGGGAAGCCGGACTGACTCCGCTCGTAGGGCGCGAACAGGAGATCGGGCTGCTCATGGAGCGCTGGGCGCTCGCCCAGGACGGCGAAGGCCAGGTGGTGCTGCTCTCGGGGGAACCGGGTATCGGCAAGAGCCGCATCCTGAGCGCGCTGCGAGAACGGCTACAAGGTCAGGGCGCGCAAGCCCTGCGCTTCCAGTGCTCGCCCTATTACGTGAACAGTGCCTTCTGGCCCAGCATCGACAACTTTGAGCGGGCGTTGAAGTTCGGGCGCGACGAGACGCCCGAGTCCAAGCTCGACAAGCTCGAAGCGTTGATCGTCACCCACTACGGCCGCCCGCTCGCCGACGTCAGGTTCATCGCCTCGATGCTGTCCATCCCCTGCGAGGCGCGCTACGGGGCGCTGCCCATGACCCCGCAGAAGCACAAGGACGAGACGCTGCGTTCGCTGGTCGATCTCACCGAAGCGGCTGCCCGCAAGCAACCGAGCGTGATGTTGTTCGAAGATGTGCACTGGGTCGATCCCACCAGTCTTGAAGTTCTGGACTTGCTCATTGACCGAGCAAGAACCATCCCGCTGCTGATCGTGCTCACCCACCGGCAGGAGTTCCAGTCGCGCTGGTCCGAGCAGGGGCATGTCATTGGCTTGAACTTGTCCAAGCTCACCCGCGCACAGAGCGGCGCGATGGTGTCCAGACTCGCGGGCGGCAAAGCGCTCCCTGCAGCGCTGCTCGAGCAGATCCTCGCCAAGACCGACGGCGTACCGCTGTTCGTCGAGGAGCTGACCAAGTCCATTCTCGAGTCCGGCGAGCTGAAAGAGGCAGCCGATCGCTACGAATACGTCGGCTCTGCCCACACCGTTACCATTCCGGCCACGCTCAGAGACTCGCTGATGGCGCGCTTGGATCGCTTCGCGCCTGTGAAGGAGATCGCGCAGATCGGTGCGGCGATCGGTCGCGAGTTCAGCTACGAGATGATCGCCGCGGTGGCCCCGATGGCTCAGCGGCAACTCGATGCCACGCTGAGCCAACTCACCGAGTCGGGACTGGCCTTCCGTCGCGGCTCCCCACCCGATGCCACCTACACCTTCAAACATGCGCTGGTGCAGGACGCGGCCTACGACTCGCTGCTCAAGAGTCGCAGGCAGGAACTGCACGCCAAGATCGCGCGGGTGATCGAGGAGCGTTTCCCGAACATCAAGACCACCGAACCCGAGGTGCTGGCGCACCACCTCACCGCCGCAGGCCTGGCTGAATCTGCCATTCCACTCTGGCAGACCGCCGGCGCGCTGGCGGTGAAGCGCATGGCGCTCACCGAGGCCATCTCCCATCTCAACCAGGGGCTGGAACTGGTCTCCACCCTGCCTCCTTCATCTGAACGAGATGCCAGCGAACTGGGGCTGCGCACCCTCCTTGGAACAGCGTGGATAGCGTTCAGGGGCTGGCCGGCCCCGGAAGTCTGGACCAGCTTCCACCCGGCGCTTGCCCTGGCGAAGTCGCTTGAGCGCAACGACGCGCTGGTGCCGATACTCTGGGGGCTCTGGGTGAACGTTCTTACGCAAGGGCGCGCGGCCGAGTCCCTCCCGTTGGCGCAAGAAATGCTCGACCTCGCAAAGGCGACCGGCGATCCCGACCTGCTGATCACGGGACACTCGGTTGCCAGCACCAGCTACTTCTGGATAGGCGAGCTCATCAAGGCTCGGGAGCATAACGACAAGGTATTGACCCTCTATGACGAGGGAAAGCACCGCCATCTGGCGGATATCCTGAACCATGATCCCAAGACGACGGTGGGTGTCTACGCCGCGCAGGCGACCTGGATGCTCGGGCACCCGGACGAGGCGGTACGGGTGAGCGATGAGAAAGATGCGCACGCTCGCCGCGTCGGCCACCCTTTTGATCTTGGTTGGGCGCTGGGCTTTGGCGCCGGTGCGTTCGACTTCCGTTGCGAGCCGGACGCGCTTCGCGAACGTGCCGAGGCAGCCGAGCGGCTCGGCCGCGAGAACAACATGCCGTTCATTTGGGCGTGCGTGGCACCAATGCAATATGGCATTGCGCTGGTTCGAAAGAGCAACTTTGCCGAGGGGATGGCCGTGCTAAATTCAGCCTTGGCGATCTGGGAGGGGGGCGGTGGGCGTGTATTCAGTCCCTACTGCAAATGCGTCCTTGCCGAGGCCACAGCATGTTTGGGCGACTTGGACGGTGCGCTGCACCTGATCGACGAGCAGATCGCGCAGGTCGAGCGCCCCGGCTGGCAGGAACGGCTGCACTACGCCGAGATCCTGCGCCTGAAAGGCTGGATGCTCTCGCTCAAGGGCGACCTCAAAGGCGCTGAGCAGAACTATCGCGCCTCACTCGACTGGGCGCGTGAGCAGCGGGCGAAATCCTGGGAGCTGCGCACCTCCACCAGCCTCGCGAGATTGTGGCAAGGCCAGGGTAAGCGCAAGAAGGCGCACGACCTCCTCGCCCCGATCTACAACTGGTTCACCGAAGGCTTCGACACCAAGGATCTAAAGGACGCTAAGGCGCTGCTTGAGGGGCTGCGCGCACGATGATCAGGCCAGCGGCTTAGGGCCTGGCCGCTGGGCCAACCGTCGGTTACTTACTGCAACACCGAGCGCAACTGCGGTACGGCAATTACTTCGACATTGGCCGTCAGCGGGTAGCCATTCTCCACCGGTGCAAGCACGTACGCGCGCTCCACCTTCACGTCCTGAATTGCCTGCCAGAAGCCCCTGGTGGGCTTTGGGGCGACCGAGAACTTGATCTCGAATCCGATTCGGCGCGGGCCCACGCTGACGAGAACATCGAGCTCAGCACCGGCGGCGGTACGGTAGAAGGTAATGTCGGCCCCTTTGGGGGCTTGCGCGAAGATCTGCGCCAGAACAAATCCCTCCCATGAGGCGCCGGAAACAGGGTGCCCCTGCAGATCGGCGACGTCGCGAACGTTCAGCAGGGAGTGGAGCAAGCCGCTGTCTCGCAGATAAACCTTTGG
>CAYNFN010000248.1:0-2783 GCA_964396485.1 uncultured Alcaligenaceae bacterium | reverse complement strand
CTCGGCCCAACCGGTGAGGAAGCGCACCAGGTCGTCGTAACGGTAGTAGGTGTCGAAGCGGATCGCAGTCATGTTTGTGGATCGATTCAGTGTCGCCGCTGCGGGCTTGTCCCGGCGTTTATCGCAGGTTTCCGATGGCGCGCACTTCCATTCGAAGATTTAGTCCGGAGGTATGCGTTGCCGCAAGTTTATTGCAGTCCCGTGGTCGTGCCCTGATGCCCGGAGGCTTCACGCCACCGCGGCGAATTCGGCCTGTGCGCACTCAGTCGCGTCGATTGCCTGCAACAGCAGTTCGGGGCGGTTGGCGGCGAGCATGCCGGCATCCGAGAGCACGCGCCGCCACATCCTGGCATTGGGTTGACCGTGATAGAGGCCGAGCATGTGGCGTGCGATGGCGCGCAACGAAGTGCCACGCGCAACTTCTGCGGACGCGTATTCGAACATCACCTGTACTATCTGCGCGCGCGAAGGCGGCGCGTCACCGTAGAACCTCGCCTCCGCGGCGGCGAGCACATAGGGATCGTGATAAGCCGCGCGCCCGAGCATGACGCCATCCAGGTGCTGGAGGTGTTGCTCGATCGCCTGCAGCGTTTCCACCCCGCCGTTGATGATGATTCCAAGTTCGGGGAATTCCCGCTTCAGCCGATAAACGTAGTCGTATTTCAGCGGTGGGACCGCGCGGTTGTCCTTCGGCGACAGGCCTTTCAGGATGGCATTCCGGGAGTGAACGAAAAAAGTCCCGCAGCCCGCGGCCGAGACGGTTTCGACGAAGCGGCGCACAAAGTCGTAGTCCTCGATCGAGTCGATACCCAGGCGGTGCTTCACCGTGACCGGAACGGCCACGGCATCCTGCATCGCCTTCACGCAGTCGCCCACCAGTTGCGGTTCGGCCATCAGACAGGCCCCGAACGCGTTGTGCTGCACGCGCTCCGACGGGCAGCCGCAATTGAGATTGACCTCGTCGTAGCCGTACGCCTGCCCGAGTGTCGCGCAGCGGGCAAGATCCACAGGCTCGCTGCCGCCGAGTTGCAGCGCCACCGGATGTTCGGCGGGGTGAAAGCGCAGGTGCCGCTCAACGTCGCCGTGAATCAGCGCGCCGGTGGTCACCATCTCGGTGTAAACGACTGCATGCGGCGACAGCTGGCGGAAAAAGAACCGGCAATGCCGGTCCGACCAATCCATCATCGGCGCGGTGCAGAGGCGGTGGGAATGCGGTGTTGAATGCGACATTGAGCGATGCAATTACCGGGTTCCGGCGATCGGGCGCGAACTACTTGCAGTTGCCGCTGCAGCGGACAACACGCTCCCCACAGGTGATCGAAGCGAGCCGTTTGCCGAGGCCGGCATTGGTGTCGCCGCCGGTGTGCTCGACGCGCGCGTCGTTGCACTGCGATTCGGTAGTCACGAACATCGGCTCCGTGATCCATTCCACGTTCAGACATCCCGGCGATCCAACGCCGAATCGCACGCCCATGCGGTAGGTGGCGCACAGCAACCCGGTGTGCTTGATCCAGCCGCCCACCTGAAAGTTGCCGTCGTCGTTGATCCAGGCGTGCGAATCCCCCGCGCGAAAGTCGAAATCCAGCCGCGCCGGTTTCGGCTTGGCGTCCAGCGAATACGTGATCTGCGCGCGTGCGGAAACGCCAATCTCATCCGGGTTGAGTTCCTGCTCGACCGACACGGCGTTTCCGGCTGCAAAAGCGCCGAGTGCCAGAAGTGCCGCGAGGCGAGTCATGGGAATTGTACTTGGCATCCTATTGAAACATCATAGCCCGAATCGGGGGCGACAAAAAAGGCGCACCGGAGTGCGCCTTGTTTGCGTGACGGTCGTTACTGTCGTGAAAACGCCCGGCTCTGGGGGCGTTTCAGAGCAGGCTCGTGGCTCGCGAAGCGCGACGCGATGCCGGAACTACAATTCCATCGCAAGCGGGCGATGCCCGCATACTTGTGACGGGGGTCGCGACCTGGCTTCTAGCCACCAGCCACTAACCACTAACCACCAATTACTTTTTGTTTCTGTTCACCGAGGCCGTCGATTCCCAGCCGCATCTCATCGCCTGACTTGAGGAACTGGGGCGCGGGCTTGATGCCCAAGCCGACGCCGGGCGGGGTGCCGGTGCTGATCACGTCACCGGGTGTCAGCGTGCACATGTAGGACAGGTAGGAAACCAGCTTCTTTACGCCGAAGATCATGGTGTTGGTGTTGCCGGTCTGCTTGCGCTGGCCATTCACGTCCAGCCACATGGAGAGGTTCTGCGGATCCTTGATCTCGTCGGCGGTGACCAACCAGGGGCCAAGCGGGGCAAAGGTGTCGAAGCTCTTGCCCTTGGACCACTGGCTGCCGTGCTCGAGCTGCCACTCGCGTTCGGAAACATCGTTGCAGATCATGTAGCCCCCGACGTAATTCAGTGCATCGGCCTCGGTCACGCTCTGTGCCTTCCTGCCGATCACAAAGGCGAGTTCGACTTCCCAGTCGCCCTTCTTCGAACCCTTCGGCAGCTTCACGTCGTCGTTCGGTCCGGTGATGGCGCTGATCGCCTTCATGAATACCACCGGCTCGGCCGGGATCGCCTGAGTGGCCTCCTTGGCGTGATCCGCATAGTTCAGCCCGATGCAAATGAGCTTGGGCACGTTTGCGATCGGCGGTCCACGGCGTGGAGTGCCGCTCACCTTCTGCAGACTGTCCACCTTCACACCGCGCAGCTTGGCCAGGCCCTCGGGCGACACTGCGGCCGCGTCGATGTCCTTCACCACGCCGGACAGGTCGCGAATCGCTCCCTGCG
>CAYNFN010000247.1:0-3710 GCA_964396485.1 uncultured Alcaligenaceae bacterium | reverse complement strand
TCCGCCGACATCCGCATGGTGGTGGATGCGCTGGACCTGTGCTACACCAAATCGCATGTGGACACCTTCGTGATCATCAGCGGCGATTCTGATTTTTCTCCGCTGGTGTCCAAGCTGCGGGAGAACAACAAGGAAGTGATCGGTGTGGGTGTGAAGCATTCCACGTCCGATCTGTTGATCGCCAACTGCGACGAATTCATCTTCTACGACGACCTGGTGCGGGAAAAGAGCCAGGCGCGCCGCGGCGGCGGGCGCAAGAAGCCGGCAGCCAAGCCCGTCGCGACGCCGAAGACGCCTGCCGCCGAACCGGTGGAGGCCGAAGAAGCGGCGTCGGACGACAAGACGCAGAAGGCGATTGACCTGGTGGTCAACACCTTCGAGGCGCTGGTTTCAGAACGGGGCGGGGACGACAAGATCTGGGGCTCGATGGTCAAGCAGGCGCTCAAGCGTCGCAACCCGGGATTCAACGAGACCTATCACGGATTCAAGAGCTTTAACAGCCTGCTCGAAGAGGCCGCGATCAGGGGGCACCTCAACCTCGAGCACGACGAGAAGTCCGGCGGCTACATCGTGCGCGCCCCTACCGCGGAATCGAACGAAGCAGCCGCCTGATCCAGCGGGCTCACCACGCCACGCGCGCCGCGGTTCAACACGTGCGTACTCTTGCACGGTGTGGATGCTCAAATGGCGCACCCGGATAGCCTCTCGCACTTTCTCCGGCGCCCCGCAACCGTTGCGTCATCGGTGTCCGGCAAGCGTTCTCGGCAAGTCCTTGCTTCGGTAGTAGCCTACTCGCTTAAGTAGGTTTCCCGAGGTGCGACACGGTTCTAAGGACTGCGAGATAGGTGGAACCTTGCCGTGGAATAACACGGAAATCTTCCTTTGATTACATGTTAGCCCCAAATCAAGAATGCGGATACTTCGTTGGTCACTGGCCTTCGCGTTTCTCCTTATCCCAGCATCGGCCTACGCAAACTTTTTCTGGCCGCCCATGTTGTACCTGCTGTCCTTCTCGCTTTGGTGGGTAGTCATTGGCGGTTTGGTAACCGAAGGCCTCGTCCATGGATTCGTTCTTCGGCAGCTACCTGTGAAGACCATTTGGCTGACCATTGGCACCAACTTAATCTCAGCCATTGTCGGCACTCTCGTCATGCTTCCGTTTCTGGTGGAAACACCATTGATCGATTGGGTTACAGAGTCCACCATGCTACCGGTCGTGATAGTGATTGTTCTGTTTATTCCGGTAGTAAACATATCAATTGAGTACTGGGTTGGAACTCGTATTGGGTCGCTCCAGCGTACGCGACGCACCTTGGCAAGTTTCGTCGCCGGCAATAGCCTTAGTTTCGGACTGGTTCTATATGGAAGCCTATTTCATCTTAAACCGCTGGGCTAACCCATCGCTTCAGCCGACGCCTAACGGCGCGGCTGAGCTTGTTCGTTGGGCGGCAAAGCGATCAGCTTGCGCACGCTTTTTTGCTGGGCCAGGATAAATGTGTAATCCTTGATTTGTGGTCTGCCTCCTCTTCCTGCTTTCAAACAAACCATGCTGACGATTGACGACGTCCGGTCGATTCCGCTGTTCTCGGCACTCGCGGTACCTGAACTCGAGCGCCTCGCGCAGACCTCCGCCGACCTGCACCTCGGTGCGGGGGAATACGCCGCGCATGAGGGCGGGGAGGAGCGTGCGCTGTTCGCGGTCCTCGCCGGCAAGATGGAGGTCGTCAAATTGATCGACGGGGTCGAGCGCACTCTGGGCTGGCGCGTCGCCGGCACCATTTTCGGGGATAAAGGTGTCAGGAACCTTATTGGTGACGGCGTGGTGCAATTGGCTACAATCCGAGGCCATGAGACAGCCGTTGCGGGCCGCCGTGCACGGCGTGCCGGTGAATAGGTTCCTGACACCTTTTCTGACTGACACCTTTTCTGACACCAGTGACTAACTGCCGATTTTCAAGGAGAAGAGTCATGGGGTATTTCATCGGATCCGTTCGTGGCCTGTTGGGTGCTTTGCTCGCCGCAGTGATCTGTTCCGGCACGGTGTTCGCACAGGCGAGCAGTGAACCAACCGGGATCTTCGTGAACGGTGTGGCCTTGTCGGCCGATACGGTGCGCGCGCTGCAACAGGTCTATCCCGTCGCGATCGAGCCGGGGCGCTACTGGTACGACGCGGTCTCGGGTGCCTACGGGCGCGAGGGTGAACCCATCGCCGGTCAGATGATCGCGGGCCTTGCGCTTGGCGGCCCGCTACGAGCCGACGCGTCGCGCGGCACGGCGGGCGTATTCATCAACGGACGCCAGATCACCAGCGGCGAGAAGGCCTATATCGAGCAACTCTGCCAGACGCCGGTGAGCCCCGGCCGCTACTGGATCCTCTTCAACGGCCTCGGCGGCTACGAAGGCGGGCCAGCCATCTTCAACCTCGGACAATGTCCGGGCTTGGCCCGACCGAGCGGCGGCGGAGGTTCCAAGTCCAAGACCTACTGCGACGATAACGGCAATTGCACGACTAGCGGCGTGCTGGGCTATATCTCGACGACACCACGCTGACAGGCGATGGGTTACGGTTGCTCGGCGAGTAGCGCTTCGATCCGGCTGACCACGTCCTTGCTTTCCGGCTGGGTGCGCGCGGCGAAGCTGAAGGCGCGCTTGCCGTCGCGCGCGATCAGGTATTTGTGGAAATTCCATTCCGGAGCATCGCCGGTCATCCGAATCAGTTCGGCGAACACCGGGTTAGCCTTTCCGGGGACCACGCTGGACTTCTCCATCAGCGGAAACTTCACGCCGTAGGTCAGCTCGCAGAAGTCCTTGATCTCCTTCGCGGTGCCCGGCTCCTGTGAGCCGAAATCGTTGGCCGGGAACCCGACCACCATTAGCCCCTTGTCCCGGTATTTCTGGTAAAGCGATTCCAGTCCCTTGTATTGCGGCGTGTTGCCGCAGTAACTGGCGGTGTTCACCGCGAGCACGACTTTTCCGGCGTAATCGCACAGATTCACCGGTTTGCCGTCGAGATTGTTCATCTGATGGTTAAGAAGCGCGGGACAGGCGGCCATGGAAACCTCGCTGAACAGGGTCAGGGAAATCAGGGTGACAAGCAGAGCAGGCAGGCGTTTCATTTTCTCGGTTCCCGTGTAGTCGGAATTTTGCAGATAATAGCGCGTCAGGCGTTGGGTGCGCTGCGCTTTCTGCCCTTCGCGCCTTCACTCATTCACTCAATCACCCAATCACCCAATCACACAATCACTCCTCATGGGTCCGCTATCCGACATCAAGGTACTGGAACTCGGCACATTGATCGCCGGGCCGTTTTGTTCGCGCATTCTCGCCGAATTCGGCGCACAGGTGATCAAGATCGAATCGCCCGACGGCGGAGATCCGCTGCGCCAGTGGCGCAAGCTCCACAACGGCACGTCGCTGTGGTGGTACCTGCAGGCGCGCAACAAGAAGTCCGTCACGGTGAACATGAGGGAGCCGGAAGGCCAGGAGATCGTGCGCAAGCTCGCCGCCGGGGCCGACATCGTGATCGAGAACTTCCGTCCGGGCGCGCTGGAGAAATGGGGGCTGGGATGGGACACGCTTTCACAGTTGAACCCGGGCTTGGTAATGGTGCGCCTGTCCGGTTACGGCCAGACCGGCCCGTACCGCAGCCGCGCGGGCTTCGGCGCGATCGGCGAAGCGATGGGCGGCCTGCGTTATGTCACCGGCTATCC
>CAYNFN010000246.1:0-16504 GCA_964396485.1 uncultured Alcaligenaceae bacterium | reverse complement strand
ACGCAGGCGCCGCACCTGGCACAACCCAATGACATTTCGACTCTTTCGAGGGACCGGGCGATTCGGGCCGATGTCTGCGTCGGCTCCTCCTTATGTAGGCCGGCTACACGGCGTCCTCGCCGTCTTGCCCTCGACCCGAATTGCCACGGTCGCGCATGCGGGACTTATGCAGAGCTTCCCTACGGTGTAACCTTGACCTCGAGGCCCAGCGGGCGAATTTTTTCGGCAAAGGCGTCCAGCCACGCAAACGGGAGTGCGCTCAGGCGCTTGGCTTCCGGCTGAAACGACGGCCGCGCCAGACCGTACAGCAGCACGCCCTGCAGCGGCAATCGTTCGGCAACACGCTCGCGCAGGAAGTCGAGGTAGGCCTGTTGCTCAGCCTCTTCGGGTGGCGCGCCGTCGATCGCAAACATGCAGGTCTGTATCCAGGTCGGGCACAGGCGCGCCGCAATTTCCATGTTTGCGCGCATCCTGGCGATATCCGTACGGGTATTGTTGACCTTGCGCAAGCCCGATCCGGTGGCACGATCGAGCTTGAACCACACTTCCCCGCTGAGCATTGCCAGCTTCCTGACTCCCGCCTGAACGCCGGCGCGCTGCATCAGGCTGCCATTGGTGATCAGCACCGACTTGACCTCTGCCGGCACCCCGGTTTGCCGCCGCACTTTTCCGACCAGGTCCACCACGCTTTCGAAGTCCCTGGCACTGGTCGGCTCCCCGTTGCCGGATAGCGCAATATCGTTCAGGCGACGCGCTTCGACCGGCACGCGCGCGGCGAGGAAATCGCCGTGCAACACGTCTTGCAGAAATCCGCAGAGTTCCCGCTCGAGCTTGCCAAGATCCACCGGCGGCGGCGCGCCACGGGTGAGGCCCGGAACCTGACAGTAGATACAACGCCAGTTGCAGGCATTGTTGACGTTGAGGTTGATGCCCACGGAAACGCCGCCCGCACGCCGTGACACCACCGGGTACACGTAGGTCAGCCCCGCGCTCCCGCGGTCGTGGTCGGTAACCGTCAGCCGGCCGCGTCGTGATTCGGACATGTGTCGTTGCATTCGACGTCGAAGCGCCCCTGCATAGCCCAAGTGTGTTCCGGTTTCTGATTTAGAATTCGTAGGTTACGACAAACATCGAGCGCCCGGAGACGGCGCACCGCCATCCCCGCGAGGCTTCCGGACGGGTTCCCGTACCAATTCGGGATGTCCCGTCCATATTGCATTATCGAGACCGAAGGCGGTGGCGGGCAGGAAATGTCCAGGCCTGGCCCCGGAAAAAGTCTCGCGAGCATGTCGCCGGCGGCTGGAGACGGCGATCCTCGCCGCTCACCGACGTCCGTGCCGGCTCCGCAGCGACTGTGTGGAACCGGTGATCGGGCCGCACGCGGAAGCCCGCGATTGTCCCGGATCATGATTATCATGAGCGTGAAATCAGCGTTTGCGTCTGGGGCCATGCGTTTCTGAGCACCAGAATTGCAAGGTTGTACCAAAGGTCTTGAGAAGAAGTAACAATTATGGAGGGAACTGCAATGAAGAATGCATTTGTCGTATCGCTCGCGCTGGCGGGCCTGTTGGGACTGGGCGCAGGCGTTGCGTCCGCTGCAGGCGAGGAAGTCCAGGGCATCAAGGTAAACAAGGACAGCGGCAGTCCCGGCGACGGCAACAGCGTCCTGATGAAAGGCAACCCGCTGCCGTTGCGCGGTCAGGCGGTCAAGGTGGGCGAGCCCCTGCCTGCCGCGATGGTTACCGGCGGCAACCTGGCGCCGGTCAATATTGCCGAAGGAAGCGGCAAGGTGCGCATCATCAGCGTCGTGCCTTCGGTCGATACGCCGACGTGCGAGGCACAGACGCACCTGCTCAGCGAGCAGGACCGCAAGCTCGCCGAGCAGGTCGAAATGGTGACCGTGAGCATGGACCTGCCGTTCGCGCAGCAGCGTTTTGCCAAAGAGGCAAAGATCAAGAACGTCACGTTCTACTCGGATTACAAAACCGGGGAATTCGGGATGAACAACGGCTTGCTGATCGAGCCGCTGCACCTGCTGGCGCGCGCCGTGATCGTCACCGACAAGAATAACGTGGTGCGCTACATCCAGGTTGTGCCGGAAGTCACCCAGCTTCCCGACATGCCGGCGGCGATGAAATTCGCGAAGACGCTGCTGTAACCGATCCGGTACCGGAATGCAAAAAGGCCCCGCCGTGCGCGGGGCCTTTTGTTTGTGGCGAAGGGTGAGGGTCAAGATGCTCGCGCAGCGAGCCTCTTTAGGCGCCCGCTAACCGGCCCTTTGTAGGGCCGCGTTAAGCACGTCAGCGCGGCGGGGCGCCAATCGAACCCCCGGTAGGTTTCCCTACAACGGTTTTCAAGACCAGCGTAGTGAGTTCCGCGTTGGCCCGACTGGTACCGTCAAATAACCTAAGTCCACGGTTTCAAAGCCTTTCATCCAGAAGCCTTCAGCACTAGACGGGACGACTTGATTCCCAAAGGGACGAAACTGGGATGCAAATCGGGAATCAAGTCGCAGCTACCCGGCCTTTCCCTTATTTTTCTGCCCCGAAGTAGTACCCGATTACCAGCGTCACAACGGGCAGCATCACCGAACTGAGGATTGTCATCAGGAATTTTGCGGCTTCGGAAATGGCTTGCCAGTCGAGAAGCCACATCCCAAGGGTAACGGCAACTACGAGCCACGCCATCAACACAACAAACGCGTAGACAATTACCTTAGCTATGGCCGAGCGGTCATCTGCCTGCTGGCGCGCCAGCCGGTCCGAGAGTGCAGCATTACGTTCTTCAACAGCCTCTTCCGCCGCAGCGAATTCGGACTCTAGTTGTGCCATGGTGGGCGATAGCGCTTAGGATTCGCTGCCCCATTCAACTACTAGACGCGGTACTCGTTACGACAGTCGATAATTTGCGCGAATGCTCAAGCAGATCGCGAATAAACTTCTGATAAAGCTCACGGCGCGGATCATTCTCAGGAAGCTCTTCCATCTCCTGACGATACTTCCTAGCTTGCTCCAATATCATATCCGCCTCCGAAGAGAGCAACTTCAAGGCCGACGTAGACGTTACACTAGAGAAAGAGGGCTTCATAGGATCCTAATAATAGCCTCGTAAATCGTATTCGCCAACCCCGCACCTGCAGGTGCGTTGTTGGTTTGGCGGAAGGGGAGGGATTCGAACCCCCGATACCCTTGCGGGTACGCCGCGTTTCAAGCGCGGTGCATTCAACCGCTCTGCCACCCTTCCGTGAGTGCCGCGAATCGTAGCGCGCCCCTGTGTTCGGTCGAACTGGGATGCAAATTCGGGGCGCAAGTTTTTCCGGCGGAGCAAAATCGGTTGAACTATCAAATGCTAAGAGCGCGTTTGCCCCTCGTTTCGCCGTTATTTCAAGACCGCCGCATTCAACCGCTCTGCCAACCCTCCGCTGCAACGACTCTGCCGGTTTTAGCTGCGACGTAACCTGAAGGTTAGTCTGCGCAAGCGCCGGCTTCGCAGGCGCCAAGACCAGTGCATTTAACCACTCTGCCACCCTTCCGTGTTTCTGCCGGTTTTAGTTCCGACATAACCTGAAAACCAGGTTAGCCTCCACTGGGCGAAGCTTCGCGTCGCCCAAGACCGGTGCATTTAACCGCTCTGCCAACCCTCCGAAGGGCGCAAATAATACGCGCATGCCCAGCGGCCGCCAATTGAGCGTTGAAACTTTAACCCCGATTAAGTAGTCTTATGGCCTGTAATTTCCTACGCTGAGGAGTCTGTAACCATATGCAACCAGAAATCCAGTACGGTGCGCAATCGGGGCAGTTGACGCTTGCGCAGAACAAGGTGTTGCGAAACACCTACATGCTGCTTGCACTGACCATGGTCCCAACCGTGATCGGAGCCCTGGTCGGCATGGCCACCGGCGGGATCATCATGCAGCACCCGATCATGATGTCGCTGGTGATGATCGCGGGTGTCATCGGCCTGCAATTTGCCATCGCCGCCAATCGCGACAGCGGCCTGGGCGTGGTTCTGTTGCTCGGGATGACGTTCATCCTCGGCTGGTGGCTCGGACCCCTGCTCAACATCGCCTTGTCGTTCAGGAATGGCCCGCAACTGATCGGCATGGCCGCCGCAGGCACCGGCGGGATTCTGCTGGCGATGGGCGCAATTGCCACTACCACGAAGAAGGACTTCAGCTTCATGGGCAAATTCCTGTTCGTGGGCATGATCGTGCTGCTGCTCGCCATGATCGCCAACATGTTCTTCCAGATTCCGGCGCTGGCTCTTACGCTTTCTGCGCTGGTAATCGTGGTGTTCTCGCTGTTCCTGTTGCACGACGTCAGCCGCATCGTCAATGGCGGCGAGACCAACTACATCATGGCGGCAACGGGCGTGTACATGAGCCTGTTCAACATATTCGCCAACCTGCTGCATCTGCTCATGGCATTCTCCGGCGAACGCGACTAGAAAATAGGCGCCAAGAACGCCAAGAAAATCAAACTAAAATGGCCGGGAAACCCCCGGCCGTTTTTTTGTACCCGCCGCGATCAGTTGGCGCGCTTCGAATTTATCTTGATTCTGATTTGTTTCTCTTGGCGAGCTCGGCGGTTCGAAAGGACCGTGAGTCGTGATTCGTGAATCGCCTTTTTCTTATCCGCGTTTATCTGCCGTTCCATTCTTGTTTTCCTTGGCGGCCTTGGCGTACCCCTCAAGGGCACCCGTCGAGCGGGTATAGAAAGTAAGGTATAGAAAAGAATCTTGGCGGCTAATTTTCCTTGTCGAAGACGGCAACCGATTCCACGTGCGAGGTATGCGGGAACATGTTCACCACGCCCGCCGCGGCCAGCCGATAGCCGTGTGAATGCACCAGCACCGCCGCGTCGCGCGCCAGCGTGGCCGGATTGCAGGATACGTAGACGATGCGCGCGGGCGGCGATTCACCGATCGCCTTTACCAGCTCAATGGCCCCATCGCGCGGCGGATCGATCAGCGCCCGGTCAAACGGTGCGAGCCCGATCCAGTCGTTTCCGGTGATGGTGAACAGGTCCCGCTCGACAAACCGGCACCTTGTTTCCAACCCGTTGCGCACGGCATTCTCCCGGGCGCGCAGCAGCAGTCCGGGATTGCCTTCGATACCGGTGACCTGTGCACCCGACCTGGCGATCGCCAGCGAGAAATTTCCCAGGCCGCAGAAAAAGTCGCCGATTTGGTCATCCGGCTGCGGGTCCAGCAGCGTGATCGCCCGCCGCACCAGCGCCCGGTTGATCTCGTGATTGACCTGGGTGAAATCGGTGGGATTGAACGGAAAAGTCAGATCGAAATCGGGAATCCGGTACTGCAGCGGCGGCGCATCCAGCGGAAAGAAGGGATAGATTGAATCCGGGCCCTTGGGCTGCAGGAAAAGCTGCACCCGATGCCGTACCGCGAACTGCCTGAGCTTGTCCTGGTCGGAGGCGTCAGGCGGCTCCAGCACCCGCAGCACCAGAACATCAACCACATCGCCGATGGCGAGCTCCACCTGCGGCAGACGCTCGCGGATGGACAGCGAGGCGATCAGTTGCCGCAGCGGTACCAGCAATGCGGAGATGCGGGCCGGCACGACTTCGCAAGTCTGCATGTCGGCCACGAAGCTGCTGTGACGTTCGCGAAAACCGACCAGCGTGCCTTTCTTCGGGACATAGCGGGCCGAGAAGCGCGCGCGGTAACGGTACTCCCAGGTCGGACCATGAATCGGGGAAAGCATGGTCTCGGCAGTCACCTTGCCGATGCGGGCCAGATTTTCCTAGAGGACGCGCTGCTTCGCCGCCACCTGCGCACGCGGCTCCAGGTGCTGCATGCTGCAGCCCCCACAGGCGCCGAAATAGCGGCAACGCGCTACGACGCGCGAGACCGACGCACGTACGATTCTTTTTGCCTCGGCGAACTCATAGTCCGGTTTGCGCCGGTAGGATGCGAACTCGACCACTTCGCCGGGGAGCGCGCCTTCGATGAAGATCACCTTGCCGTCCACATGCGCAACGCCCCGCCCTTCCTGGTCGAGTGACTCGACCAGCACCGCAGGTCCGACGGATTCGCGTTTCATGCTAGTGTCCTGTCCCGCTGATTCGTGAGACAACTTGCGAACCTTGGAGGGCAGACCTCATATTCACGTGGCAACAATCCATCATCGATCGGAAAACCCGCGAAATCGGCGTCAGGCAAGGCGCGAGTCCTTGACAGTGGCCGGCCCCACGGCGAGGACTCGTAACACAGCATGGCGCCGATTCTCGTCGGGTTTTCAGCCGCGAATTAGCGGAACAGGACACTAAGACTGCCAGCCGTCCAGAAATTCGCGCCAGTGCGCATCCGTGGATTTGGACAGCGTCGAGCGCACCAGATCGCATTCGCGCCGGTACTGTGCCTCGTCGAGTGCACCGCGGACCAACTGGAAACGCTGATAAATGAGGTAAGTATTGGCGACGTCAGTCTCGCAGTAATGCCTGATCGCCTCGATCCTGCCCGCCTGGTAGGCGTCCCAGACTTTCGAGCCATCCATGCCGAGTTTTCCCGGAAGTCCGAGCAGGTGCGCGATCTGGTCAAGCGGCGCATTGCCACGGCCCTGATACATCGCCAGCACATCCATCAGGTCGAGATGGCGGCTGTGATAGCGGCTGATGTAGTTGTTCCACTTGAAGTCGCGGTCATCCTCGCCCACGTCCCAGAAGCGAGCGGCACGCACGCCGTGGATCAGCGCCCGGTAATTCAGCACCGGCAGATCGAAGCCGCTGCCGTTCCAGGAAACCAGCTGAGGGGTGTACTTCTCGATGCCATCGAAGAAGCGCCGCACCAGTTCGTGTTCAGGTTCTCCCGCCTCGCCCAGCGACCAGACGCGGAAGCTGTCGCGATCGCGCAGTGCGCAGGAGATTGCCACCACCCGATGCAGGTGCAGCGGCAGGAAATCGCTGCCGGTGGCCTCGCGCCGGCGATCAAACGCCGCCTTCGCCACTTCGGCATCGCTGGTCTGCGGACCGTGGCCGTAAAGGCGCCGCAGCCCTTCGATGTCGGGGATGGTTTCGATGTCAAATACCAGAACAGGAGTCATGCCAGTCGGCGACGATTGTCAAGCCACGTAAACGCGCACCGGGAGGAAATCCCAGGCTCTGCTCGCGGCAGAAACGCGTGAGCATACCGGAAAGCACGGCAGTACCTCCACATGCCGTCTTCGCATTGTGCGCGCGGATTCCCTCTCAATCTGCCGGCGTGGCCCGCCGCTCACGCAGCGCAACAACGCAGCGCATGACCGGACGCGGACCGGCGGTGAAACTCCAGTGTTAAACTTAGCGCCAAAATAAACGCCTCAGAGGGGGGAAAGCTCGTGAGTTCGCTGGCAAGCCAGAACCCGGCGCTGCACAACGCCGCAGATTGTCCGGATTACGTCAGGAACCGGCAACTGCGCGAATGGGTAGGCGAAATCGCGCAGCTCACCCGCCCGGGCCGCATTCACTGGTGCGACGGCTCGCAGGCCGAGTACGACGCCTTGTGCCACCAGCTGGTTGCCGGCGGCACGTTCCACAAACTTCACGCGAAGAAACGTCCAAACAGCTATCTGGCGCTTTCCGATCCTTCGGATGTCGCAAGAGTCGAGGACCGCACGTTCATCTGCACCACCCGCAGGGAAGACGCCGGGCCGACCAACAACTGGATCGACCCGCGGGAAATGAAGCAGAGGCTGCTCGCGCTGTTCGAGGGTAGCATGCTCGGGCGGACTCTTTACGTCGTGCCATTCTCGATGGGGCCGCTCGGTTCGCCGATCTCGCACATCGGCGTGCAACTCACCGATTCCGCGTACGTAGCGGTCAGCATGCGAATCATGACCCGAATGGGCCGCGAAGCGATCGCAGCCCTCGGCACCGAAGGCACGTTCGTTCCTTGCCTGCATTCGGTCGGTATGCCGCTCGCGGCCGGACAGCAAGACGTGCGCTGGCCGTGCAACAAGGACCACAAGTACATCGTGCATTTTCCGGAGGAGAACGCGATCTGGTCCTATGGCAGCGGCTACGGCGGCAACGCCCTGCTCGGCAAGAAGTGCTTCGCGCTGCGCATTGCCTCGTGCATGGGCCGCAAACAGGGTTGGCTGGCCGAGCACATGCTCATCCTCGGAGTCGAGTCGCCGCAGGGCGAGAAAAATTACGTTGCGGCGGCGTTTCCGAGCGCTTGCGGCAAGACCAACTTCTCGATGGTGATCCCGCCGGCGGCATTCAAGGGCTGGAAAGTCACCACGTTGGGCGACGACATCGCCTGGATCAAGCCGGGTGCGGACGGCAGGCTGTACGCGATCAATCCGGAGTACGGTTTCTTCGGGGTTGCACCCGGCACTTCGGAGGAAACCAATCCGAATGCGATGACGATGCTGAGCCGCAACTGCATCTTCACCAACGTGGCGATGACCCCGGAGGGCGACGTCTGGTGGGAAGGCATGACCGACGGGCCGCCATCGCAACTCACCGACTGGCAGGGCAATGCCTGGACACCGGACTGCGGGCGCAAAGCCGCACACCCGAACGCGCGCTTCACGGTGCCGGCGTCGCAGTGTCCTTCGATGGATCCCGCGTGGGAGGCGCCGGACGGCGTACCGATTTCGGCTTTCATCTTCGGGGGCCGCCGCGGCACCACGGTCCCGCTGGTCACCGAGAGCTTCGACTGGACCGAGGGCGTATACATGGCCGCCACGCTCGGCTCGGAAACCACGGCAGCGGCAACCGCGAAGGTCGGCGAGGTGCGCCGCGATCCGATGGCGATGCTGCCGTTCTGCGGTTACAACATCGGCGATTACTTCGACCACTGGCTTGGATTCGTTCGCTCGCTGAAACATCCGCCGCGGATCTTCTGCGTCAACTGGTTCAGGAAGGATCGCAACGGCAAGTTTCTCTGGCCGGGGTACGGCGAAAACATGCGGGTGCTGAAATGGATCGTGGACCGTTGCCAGGGGCGGCTTGAGGCCGTCGAAAGCCCACTCGGCTGGATGCCGCGCAAACAGGACCTGGTGTGGGACGGGCTGGACGTCTCGAACGAGACGTTCGGCGAACTGATGTCACTGGACCGCGAGGACTGGACCGAGGAGCTGCGGCTGCACGAACAATTTTTTGCGCAGTTCCACGATCGCCTGCCGCGGGAACTCGCGCTGAAACGCGAACTCCTGCTGGCCCGCCTGTCCCGCGCGCCGGCGCGCTGGACCGTGCCCATGTGAAAGGCGCGGGCGACAATCTCCGCGCCCGCGTGCATCTAAGGCTCCCTCTCCGCCCTTGGGGGGAGAGGGCCGGGGTGAGGTGGGGGGGTGAGGCGTTCTACTCGGTGGGGAACACGCCGGTGGAGAGATAGCGGTCGCCGCGGTCGCAGACGACGGTGACGATGGTGGCGTTCTCCACTTCCCGGGACACCTGCAACGCCGCCCACAACGCGCCGCCCGAGGAGATGCCGGCAAAAATGCCTTCTTCCTTTGCCAGCCGGCGCGTCATTTTCTCGGAGTCGGCCTGGCTGACTTCGATAACCCGGTCCACGCGCTTGCGCTCATAAATTTTCGGAAGGTAGGCCTCCGGCCATTTGCGGATGCCGGGAATCTGAGAACCTTCGGTCGGCTGACAGCCGACGATCTGGATTCCCGGATTCTTTTCCTTGAAGAAGCGCGAGCAACCCATGATCGTGCCGGTGGTGCCCATGCTGCTGACGAAGTGGGTGATCTGGCCGCGGGTGTCGCGCCAGATTTCCGGGCCGGTGCCTTCGTAATGCGACAGCGGATTGTCGGGGTTTGCGAACTGGTCCAGGATCAGGCCATCGCCGCGCGCCTGCATCTGCTCCGCTATGTCGCGTGCCGTCTCCATTCCGCCTTCTTTCGGCGTCAGCACGAATCTGGCGCCGAACGCCGCCATGGTCTGCCGCCGCTCCACCGACAGATGTTCGGGCATGATCAGCACCATGCGGTAACCGCGCATCGCCGCCACCATTGCCAGTGCGATGCCGGTGTTGCCGCTGGTCGGTTCGATCAGCGTGTCGCCCGGTTTGATCTGCCCGCGTTCCTCCGCGCGCCGGATCATTGATAGCGCAGGACGATCCTTCACCGATCCGGCTGGGTTGTTGCCCTCGAGTTTGGCGAGGACGTCGTTGCTGGTCTTGCCGGGGATGCGCTTCAGGCGCACCAGCGGCGTATTGCCCACGAAGTCGTCTAGGGTTTGATAGGCAGTGACGGGATTGCGATCCATGCGAAGTATGATACTCGCGCGCGAACGTGAACGCCGATACGGATGGAAAAGGTGGGACTAAGGAAGCTCTGCCTAAATCCCACGCCGCGCGTTCTCGAGCAACCACTCGACGTAGCGCGTGACGCCGGTTTCGACGTCGAGGAACGGTGCGGCGTATCCGGAGCCGCGCAGGTGCGCGAGCTCGGCCTGGGTGTAACTCTGGTATTTTTCCCGGAGACCGGCGGGAAAGGATACGTGCTCGATCATTCCCTGCGACCCGAGTTGCGCAAGACTGAGCGGGCTCTTGCCTTCGGCACGCCGCAAGGCGTTGATGGTCGCGACGGCGATGTCGTTGAAGGTCTGCGAAGCGCCGGTCCCGCAGTTGAAAATACCCGTCTTCCCGGGATTGTCCAGGAAATACAGGTTCACCTTCACCACGTCCTCGACCGAGATGAAATCGCGCCGCTGCTCGCCCGCCGCGTACCCGCCGCTGCCTTCAAAAAGTTTCACCTTTCCGGTTTCCCGGAACTGGTTGAAGCAATGGAAAGCGACCGAAGCCATGCGCTCCTTGTGCGCTTCCCGAGGGCCATAGACGTTGAAGTAACGCAGCCCCACCACCTGCGCCGTATTGTCCTCCCGGCGCCGGCGCACCAACTGGTCGAAAAGAAACTTCGAATAGCCGTAGACGTTCAGCGGCCTCTCGTTTTCCCTGCCCTCCTTGAACACCGGCCCAGATCCGTACACCGACGCCGAAGAAGCATAGATCAGCGGCACCGACTCAGCCTGACAGTACGCCAGCAGGTCCACCGAGTAACGGTAGTTATTCTCCATCATGTAGCGCCCGTCGGTCTGCATCGTGTCCGAACAGGCGCCCTGGTGAAGGATGGCCGCGATTTCGCCGTCGAAGGAACCGGCATCGAGCGCCGCTCGGAAGTACTCCTTGTCCAGGTAGTCCGCGATCTCGCAATCCATCAGGTTGCGGACCTTGTCGGCGCGGGTGAGGTTATCCACCGCAAGAATGTCGGTCTCGCCACGCGCGTTCAGCGACTTGACGATGTTGGAGCCGATAAAACCCGCTGCGCCAGTCACAACGATATACATGCGATCAATCCAGAAAATGCCAAGTATGAGGGATGAGAAATGAGGAATGAGGAATGAGGGATGAAGTGTCGAGCTTCGCACCCTTTTCCCTTCCTTCAGCCTTCATCCTTCGCCTCACTTGTCCCCGGAGGGGCTCATCCTTGACCTTCGAACAACTCTTCCGGGTGAACCACCGCGGTGCCAAGCTTGCCCACGACGATTCCGGCCGCCTTGTTGGCGAACTGCACCGCCTCGGCGAACCCCGCGCCGGCCGCAAGCATCACGCCGAGAACGGCAATGACGGTGTCTCCGGCGCCACTGACATCGTAGACTTCGCGCGCCACCGCGGGCACATGCAGCTGCTGCTGGTCGCGATACAGGGTCATGCCCTCCTCGCTGCGGGTGATCAACAGCGCGTCCAGCCCCAGTTCGCGGCGCATTTTCTGTGCTCTTTCGGTAAGTTCGTCCTCGCTTTTCCAGCGTCCCGCCACTTCGCGGAATTCTGCGCGGTTGGGCGTGACCAGCGTCGCGCCGCGATAGCGGCTGTAATCGTCCCCCTTCGGGTCGACCAGCACCGGCTTTCCCGAGGCACGCGCCAGCTCGATCATCTTCTCGATGTGCCTGAGCCCGCCCTTGCCGTAGTCGGACAGGATCACCGCGTCCGCATTCGGCAGACGCGACTCGAAGTCGGCGAGCTTGGACATCAGCACTTCATGTCCGGGCTCGGTTTCGAAATCGATGCGAAGCAACTGCTGCTGGCGGCCGATCACGCGCAACTTGATGGTGGTAGCGAGCCCGGGATCGCGATGCATCTGGGAGGTGATGCCATCGGACTCGAGCAGGCGCTGGAGGCAATCGCCGGCTTCGTCCTGCCCGACAACCGACAGCAGCGAAGCTTGCGCACCGACAGCAACGATGTTGCGCGCAACGTTAGCCGCACCGCCGAGGCGCTCCTCGGTGCGCCCCACCTTCACCACCGGCACCGGCGCCTCCGGCGAGATCCGGCTCACCTCGCCGAACCAGTAGCGGTCGAGCATCACATCGCCCACTACCAGCACGCGCGCTTTCTTCAGGTTCTGTGCTTTCAGTTGCATTTGCCTGTCACTCGTCACCACTCACTTTTCACGTGTCACTCGTCACTTGTCACTTGGCACTTGTCACTTGTCACTTGTCACTTGTCACTTGTCACTTGTCACTGAACTTCAAGGTCTTCCCACCGAGTAATACTCGAATCCCGCTTCCCGCATCAAAGCCGGATCGTACAGGTTGCGCCCGTCGAACACGATCGGCGCCTTGAGGCGTCGCTTCATGTCATCAAAATCCGGGCTGCGAAATTCCTTCCATTCGGTGACTATGATCAGCGCGTCCGCGCCATCGAGCGCCGCCGTCGTGGACGGGGCGAAATGCACTGCCGGTTCCTTCGCGAAGACCTGCCTTGCCTCCTTCAGCGCGACCGGATCATAGACGCTCACGTTTGCGCCGCGGGCGAGCAGGCCATTGATCACCACGCGGCTCGGTGCCTCGCGCATGTCATCGGTGTTCGGTTTGAAAGACAGTCCCCACACGGCGAACCTGCGGCCGTCGAGATGCTCGCCGAAACGCATGCGTACTTTTTCCAGGATGCGCTGCTTTTGCGTGCGGTTCACCTTCTCCACCGCATCCACAATGCTCATTTGCATGCCGTACTCGCCGGCGGTGTGCTGCAATGCCTGGATGTCCTTCGGGAAGCACGACCCGCCGTAGCCCACTCCGGCATACAGAAAGTGATAGCCGATACGCTGGTCTGAGCCGATCCCGTGGCGCACTGCCTCGATGTTCGCACCGAGTTTTTCGGCAAGATTCGCCAGTTCGTTCATGAAGGAAATACGGGTGGCGAGCATCGCGTTGGCGGCGTACTTGGCCAGTTCCGCCGACCTGGTGTCCATTACCAGAAGGCGGTCGTGATTGCGCAGGATCGGCGCGTACAGCTGGCGCATGATCTGCGTGGCGCGCTCATCGCCGCTGCCGATCACGATGCGGTCCGGGCGCATGAAATCGTCGACCGCCGCGCCTTCCTTGAGGAACTCCGGGTTGGAGACCACGGTGAACGGCAGTTTCGCGCCTCGGTTCTTCAATTCTTCTTCGATCACCGCGCGAACGCGTTCCGCGGTGCCCACCGGCACGGTGGACTTGTTCACCACCACTCGGTAGTCGTCCATCAAACGGCCGATGCTGCGGGCGGCGCCGAGCACGTAGCGCAGGTCCGCCGAGCCGTCCTGGTCAGCCGGCGTGCCAACGGCGATGAACTGAAGGGTGCCGTGCGCGACGCTTTCCTTTACATCGGTGGTGAAATGCAATCGACCCGCCGCAACGTTGTGTCTGACCAATTGCTCCAGTCCCGGCTCATAGATCGGAATACCGCCGGCGTTTAGCGTCGCGACTTTCTGCTCGTCGAGGTCGAGACATACCACGTCGTTGCCAAGATCGGCAAAACAGGCGCCCGATACCAGCCCGACGTATCCGCTGCCAATGATGGTGATATTCACTTGCCGGTCTCCAGTGTGGCCACTTCCGAGTTGATGCGCGCCAGCACTTCAAGCGGCTGTGCCGCGCGGGTGACAGGCCGGCCGATGACCAGATAGCTGGAACCGGATTCAAGCGCCAGGCGCGGCGTCATCACCCGCTTCTGGTCGTCCGCCGAGTCTTCGGGAAGGCGGATTCCCGGCGTAACGCGCAGGAACGCCTCGCCCAATTGGCTGCGAATCGCGCCGGCTTCGTGTGCCGCGCACACCACGCCGTCCAGGCCGCACTCCCTTGCCAGCGCGGCGAGACGCAACGCTTCGTCGAGCGGCGCGGAATCGATCCCCACCTCACGCAAATCCTTCTCCGCCATGCTGGTCAGAACGGTCACGGCGATCAACCGCGGCCGGCCGGCCGCGGTCCCGATCGCCTCGCGCGCCGCCTGCATCATCGTTCGTCCGCCGAGCCCATGGACGTTCAGCATCCACACGCCCAGACCGGCCGCCGCCTTGCAAGCCTGCGCTACGGTGTTCGGAATGTCGTGAAATTTCAGATCGAGAAAGATATCGAAACCGCGTTTCGCAAGCATTGCAACAAATTCCGGTCCTGCCGCAGTGAAAAGCTCCTTGCCGACCTTCAACCGACAGGCGGAGGGCTGCAGGCGATCCACCAAAGCCGTTGCCGACCTCGCGTCCGCGTAGTCGAGCGCGACGATGATCCGGGAACCGGTTGTCAAGAAGCCAGCTCCCGCTCTTCGGTGCGCCTCGGGGAGTAGGTTTCCCAGCCGTTGCAGGCCGGACAGTGCCAGTAGAACTGACGCGCCTTGAAACCGCAGTTGTCGCAGCGGTAAAGCGCCAGGCTCCTGGTGTGCTGGTGCACCAGGTTCTTGATCAGCTGGAGATCGTGGCGGCGTTCGGCGGGCACCTCCAGAAGCTGGGCTTCAAGCAGCTTGTCCAGGCCCAGCAGCGTGGGGTTGCGCGCCAGCTCGTCGCGCACCAGGCGATAAGCCGAATCCGCGCCGCCGTGCTCGAGCTCGCCCTGAAAGATGGCGTTGAGCAGGTCGAGCGATGGATAGCTGCCGAGATAGCCGCGCAATAACTGCAGTCCTTCATTCTCCCGTCCAAGGTTGCGATAGGCAAGCAGCAGCTTGTCGGCAACCAGCGAGAGATACGCAGGATTCTGCCCCTCGATGCGTTTCCAGACCTCGACCGCCTGCTCGTTGTTCTGCTGGGCCAGCTCGATGTCACCAAGCAGGATGTTGGCGCGGGCGCACTTGCGGTTGACGTTGAGCGCCTCCCGCAGATAGTCGCGCGCCGCCTCCCGGCGTGAATGGGTCATCTCTCCGACCGCGAGCTCGCAGTAGAAATTAGCGATATCCACGGCGTTCGATTGGCCGGTCACCGCATCCATCCTGCGCGACGCCTCGATCGCTTTTTTCCAGTCTTTCTCCTGCTCGAAGATCTCCAGCAGGAACTTCAGTCCCTGCTGTTCGTACTGTGTGCCCTGCAGCTTGCCGAACATCTCTTCGGCGCGATCGAGCAACCCGGCCTTCAGATAGTCCTGCGCCAGCTCGTACAGCGCGGTGAGCTTCCGTTCCGGGGCCAGATCGGGCCTGCCGAGCAGGTTCTCATGCATGCGGATCGCCCTCTCGACTTCGCCGCGCCGCCGGAACAGGCTGCCCAGCGCAAAATGCAGCTCGATGGTCTGCGGATCGACCTTCACCACTTCGATGAAGGCTTCGATCGCCTTGTCCGGCTGCTCGTTGAGCAGGAAGTTCAGGCCCTTGAAATAGGAAAGCGGAAGCGCGCGCGACTCGGACAACAGTTGCTTGATGTCCACCCGCGCCGCCAGCCAGCCGAGCGCGAAGAACAACGGAAATCCGAGCAGCCACCAGAGTTCGAATTCCATGGGCCAGGTCAGACCGGAACGCCGACGCCGGCGTTCGCGGGCATCGTTCGCGCTGCACGCTCGCCTGAAGGCGCGTTGCGTCGCATACGGGAGATACTGTACGGAAAACTGGGGGTCGGCATCCGGCTATCGCGCGTCCTCTGGCGCAGTCGGCTTCGCCCGCACCTCGTGGCGCAACTGGAGAATCTCGCGACGCTGCCGGTAGGCGTAAGTCAGACCGGCAAGCACGCCTGCCACCGCACCGACGCCGAAAAAAACCAGCACGACCATCGCCAGCGGCGCTTCCCACTGGCTGCCGAGGTAGAAGCGCAGGATCACCGGATCGGTGTTCTTCAGTACGAACCCGAAAAGCAACAGGAACAGAAGGATTCGTAAAGTCCAGGAGATATAACGCATCAGCGGCCCCGCGAAACCAAGGGGCGAAAGTCGGACGAAAAAACGCGGCACGATCCTGCGACGATGCCGCTTGCATTGTGGAGCCGGAAGAACACGCCGCCGCCTACTGGCTCTTGAAATCCACGCGTTCGCGCAGTTCCTTGCCCGCCTTGAAATGCGGCACGTACTTGGCCGGGACGTGAACCTTGTCGCCGGATTTCGGATTGCGACCCACACGCGGGGGACGGTAATTCAATCCGAAACTGCCGAATCCGCGAATTTCGATGCGATGGCCCTGAGACAGGCTTTTCGCCATGGCATCCAGGATCATCTTCACCGCAAGCTCGGCGTCGCTCGCGACCAACTGGGGAAAGTGCGCCGCCAGCTTGGCAATCAGCTCCGACTTGGTCATGGCGCGTCCTATTGCGCAGAGTTCTTGTTGTCCAGCT
>CAYNFN010000245.1:0-20176 GCA_964396485.1 uncultured Alcaligenaceae bacterium | reverse complement strand
AAGTCTTCCTGCGCGCGCGGCTGAGCTCATCCGCGACCCCGCCAACCAGATTTATGCGAGCGCTGCGAGCGTATGGGAGGTCGCGATCAAAGTGTCCCTCGGCAAGATCCGCATCGACCCGGACGAGTTCGTCGCCGCGTTACGCGAAGGCGGTTTTCAGGAATTGTCGGTGACCGTCCGTCACGCGTCGCGCGTTGCCGAGCTTCCGAAGCACCATCGCGATCCGTTCGACCGTCTGCTGGTCGCGCAGAGCCTCGTGGAGGCAATGTTCTTGCTCACGCAGGATCAGCCGCTCGCCGCGTACGGGCCTTCGGTTCTCGTCGCCCGGTAAGATTGCGCGATGAAAGGCATTATTCTCGCCGGTGGTTCCGGCACCCGTCTTTACCCGGTGACGCAGGTCGTCTCCAAGCAACTGCTGCCGGTCTACGACAAACCGATGGTGTACTACCCGCTGTCGACCCTGATGTTGGCGGGAATCCGCGACATCCTTGTTATTTCCACGCGTGAGGACAAGCGTCTTTTCGAGAAGCTTCTGGGCGACGGTCAGAAGTGGGGCCTTAACCTCAGCTACGAGGTGCAGCCGACGCCAGGGGGCATTGCCGAAGCGTTCAAGATTGGAAGACGGTTTATCGGCAATGATGCGGTCGCATTGGTTCTCGGCGACAACGTGTTTTACGGACACGATCTCACCGGGCTCTTTGTGGATGCCGCGAAGCTGACAAGGGGCGCCCGCGTCTTCGCTTACCAGGTGAACAATCCCGAGCGGTACGGCGTTATCGAGATCGACAACCGAGACAAGGCGCTCAGTATCGAAGAGAAACCACTGCATCCAAAGTCGCGTTATGCAGTAGTCGGACTGTACTTCTACGATAACCGCGTCGTCGAAATTGCGTCGAAGCTTAAACCCTCGGCGCGAGGGGAGTTGGAAATCACCGACGTAAATCGCGAGTACCTCAAACTAGGCGAGTTGTATGTGAGCAGACTGGGCCGCGGCCACGCGTGGCTCGACACCGGCACGCACGAGTCGCTGCTCGAAGCCTCTCACTTTATCGAGACCATCGAGAAGCGTCAGGGCTTGAAAATCGCTTGCGTGGAGGAGATCGCCTACCGCAACAGGTGGATCGACAAAAACGAACTCGAAGCGCTGGCCAAGCCACTGGCCAAGAGCGGATATGGCGAGTATCTCCTGCGCGTTGCGCAGGAGGAAGAGGGGTGATGAAGGTCGTCAGTTCGGAAATTCCCGATGTGTTGATCCTCGAGCCCAAGGTCTTCGGCGACGAGCGCGGCTTCTTTCTGGAGAGTTACAACAAGCGGATATTGAAGGACGCGGCCGGTATTGCGCAGGACTTCGTGCAGGACAATCACTCCCGCTCGGCCCGAAATGTATTGCGTGGCCTGCACTACCAGATCAGGCAGCCGCAGGGAAAACTCCTGCGGGTCGTCCAGGGCGCCGTTTTCGATGTGGCGGTGGATATCCGCAAGAGTTCCCCGACATTCGGCAAGTGGGTCGGTTTCGAGATGTCAGCGCAGAACAAGCGCGTGGCCTGGGTGCCTCAGGGATTTGCCCACGGCTTCCTGGTTCTTTCGGAGTCGGCAGATGTCCTTTACAAGGCCACGGCTTACTTCGCGCCGGAATCCGAACGGACCATCGCTTGGAATGATCCCGACCTCGGCATCGCCTGGCCGCTGCAAGGCGCGCCGGTACTCTCCGAAAAGGACCGCCGGGGAGTGGCGTTTGCCAGCGCGGAAACGTATGCCTGACAAGGCGGTGAATGAGTGATTGAGTGATTAGGTGACTGGGGAATGGAGATTGAATCACTCAATCACTCAATCACTTAATCACTTAATCACTTAATCACTTAATCACTTAATCACTTAATCACTGAATCACTCAATCGCCATTCCCCATTCCCCATTTACGGCCTCATGAGAATTCTTCTGATCGGGGGAGAGGGCCAGGTCGGCTGGGAGTTGAGACGGACCCTGGCGCCGCTGGGCACGGTACATGCGCCGCTGCGTTCGGACCTGGATCTCGAGTCCGCCGATTCGATTCTCCGTGTCGTCCGGGAGACCAGCGCCCAATTGATCGTCAACGCCGCGGCTTATACTGCGGTAGACAGGGCCGAGACGGACGTTGACACGGCAATCAGGGTGAACGGTGACGCGGTCGGCATCCTCGCGGAAGAAGCGAAGCGCGGCGGCGCGGTACTGGTCCATTACTCCACCGATTACGTCTTCGGCGGCAACAAGGCCGCCCCGTACACCGAAACGGACGAGCCGGATCCCATCAACGTCTACGGCCGCACCAAGCTGCTCGGTGAAAGGCGTATCCGGGAACTTAACCCCCCGCACCTGATTTTCCGGACCAGTTGGGTGTATGGCGCGCGCGGACGGAACTTTCTTGTCACGGTGCGACGGCTTGCAGGAGAACGTCCGGAACTGCGAATCGTTAGCGACCAGATCGGAAGTCCGACTTGGTCTCGAATGATTGCCGAAGCGACCGCCCAAATCATTGCGAAGGGAATTGCCGCGCAGGGAATCGACCGGGAGTGGTTTAAAGACCGGACGGGCTTGTACCACATGACCGCGGCCGGTGCTGCATCCTGGCACGAATTCGCCAAGGCGATACTGGAGCAGTTCGGTTTGCCGGCAAAGCTTACGCCGATCCCTTCTTCGGCGTATCCGGTAGCGGCTACACGGCCGGCGAACTCCCGTCTCGACAATGGCAAGCTTGGCTCAACCTTTGGTGTCCGGTTGCCGGATTGGCGCGTTGGTTTGGCGCTCTGCGCGGAAGCGGGCGATGTCAAATTCGGTCCTGATGAATGAGTGATTGAGTGATTGGGTGATTGAGTTACTGAATCCCTGAATCCCTGAATCCCTGAATCCCTGAATCCCTGAATCGCTGAATCACTGAATCACCCAAACACCCAATCACTGAATAACTGGATGAAATCAGACTCTCGCATTTACGTTGCCGGTCCTGCGCCGATTCCTTGAGGTGGCGATGTGGAATAGAATCGCCATTTCGATCGGCGCTCCCGCCGGAAGCCGCCGCCGCGACGCGTCCACATTGGCACGATATGATCGGGAAGCCCGTTTCGCTGCAGTTTTTTATTCTCTGTCGCAATCGCCCTGACTTCGCGCGCCAGGCGATTCAGTCCGCCATGCACCAGACGGCAAATCTCCTCGAAATCGTCATATCCGACAATTCGACCGACAACTCGGTGGAATCGCTGGTCCGGGCGCAGTTTCCGGACCTTGAGTACCGTCGCAGAACGAACAATCTCAGCGTATTCGATCACCTCAATCAATGCCTGAACGAAGCAACCGCGGACTACGTCTGCCTTTTCCATGATGACGATCTGCTGAGCCCCCGATATGCCGAGTGTATTTTCGAGACGATAGCCCGGTATCCAAACGCGGTGGCGATAGGCGTCAACGCATGGGTATCTGAGAAGGGCAAGCCACCGTATCTATCCTTGAGGACCACAGGAAAGACGTATCTCGTTCGCGGTCCCAGGCAGCTTGCGGCCCATTATTTTTCGCGGCACCAACCCGGCTTCGCGCCGTTCCCTGGTTATGTATATGCGACCGCCAGAATTCGCGATTTGAGATTCGATGCGACCGGCGGCAAATACGCGGATGTAACCTGGATTCTCGGGGTGGCGGCCAGAGGAGACATAGTTTGGATCGTGGAACCTTTGATGACCACTCGACTGCATGCAAGCAACGATAGCCGGCAGGAGTCCATCGGTGACCGGCTGAAGCTCTTCGCGTTCTTCAAGAAACACATATCGACATTGGGACAGGGACTGATCGAGGACTTCCGCTTCTTCCTCTACAAGAAGATTCTCGAGCTTGATCGGAGAAAGCTTCAGGCGTCGTCGCCGTCAAGACGAAGGACGGTCCAGGCCTATCTGACAAGATATCGTTGCGTGAGGTTTTCACGGCTGGACCATCACCGATCCCTGCTGCAAAAAGCGAAAGTTCGCCTTGTCCAGCGTTTTCGACCCCGGGCATTCAAGTATCCTCACGGTGTCGCATGATTCTCGGCAGCGTTTTCGCCGCAGGACATTCGAACAACTCCCTGTTTCAGGAGGCCGATCCGACCCATCGATTCAACCCGACGTTCACATTTCGTTTCCTTCGCGAAGAGTTTCGCAAGAAAGGAGTGGAGATCAACACCGCCGACGTCAACGTCAAGCGTGCGGTCGATTTCGAGCTTCATATCGAGGGCAGAGTTCTCCAACCGGGCCAGGTGCCCCGGTTTCTTGTCGCCCTCGAAAATCCCTTCATCAACCCGCTGAACGCCGACGCGGAGTATTTCGCCGGGTATCGCCGGGTGTTCACCTGGGACCCCAGGTTTGGCCACCTTCCAAATGTCAGGGAAGTAGGCTGTCCGAATCATTTCGTGATTCCGCAATGGCCGGGATACGAAGAGCGGGAAATTGTCAGCTGCCTGATCAATGCGAACAAGCGCTTCAAGACCGAACTGCAGAACGACCTTTACGTGGAACGAGTTGCGGTCATCCGCTGGTACGAGCAGAACGCCCCGCGGCACTTCGAGCTCTACGGATTGGGGTGGAACAAGCCCCGGCACGAGTCCGGTGTGGCCGGGCGCATGAAGCGCCGGGCCCAGCGCCTGGCGACGCAACTGTTCGGGTATCGGCCCTTCCCGTCGTGGAAGGGCGAGCTGGCAGACAAGTCATCGGTGCTCCTGAGGGCGAAGTTCGCGTATTGCTACGAGAACATCTACGGCCTCACCGGGTATGTGACGGAGAAGATTTTCGACTCGCTGATGAACGGCTGCGTTCCGGTATATTGGGGGGCGGACGACATTGGCAGCAGGATTCCGCTGGATTGCTTCATCGACCGGCGCGATTTTCGCGATACCGCGGCGGTCCACGCGCACCTGCTCTCGATGTCGGCGAAAGAATATGCGCGAAAGCAGCAGGCCATAAGGGACTTTCTCAAGAGCAAGAGTGCGGAGAAGTACAGTTCGGAGTACTTTGTCCGGACGATCGTGGAGGAGGTTGCTGCGGAAATGGGAATTGCTGAAATGGCGGCTGCAGAAACCATTGCCGACAATCAACAGGCGAGGTCGCGCACATGAAAGCGGTAATTCTGGCCGGGGGTCTCGGAACGCGATTGTCGGAAGAAACCACGGTCCGGCCCAAGCCGATGGTGGAGATCGGCGGCCGCCCGATTCTCTGGCACGTCATGAAGATTTATGCCGCCCACGGCATCATGGATTTCGTGGTCTGTCTCGGCTACAAGGGGTATTTGATCAAGGAGTACTTCGCCAATTATTTCCTGCACATGTCGGATGTGACGTTCGACATGTCGAAGAATAAAATGGAAGTGCACGAAGGAAAGGCGGAGCCCTGGAAGGTGACGCTGGTCGATACCGGAGACAACACCCAGACCGGCGGACGGCTCGGCCGGGTTCGTCGCTATCTGGACGGCTCCACGTTCTGCATGACCTATGGCGATGGGGTCAGCGACGTGAACATAAAGGCGCTGCTGGCGTTTCACCGGCAGCACGGCAAGCGCGCGACGGTGACGGCGGTGCAGCCGCCCGGCAGGTTTGGCGCGATGGAGATCGACGGCAACGCCGTTCATCATTTCCTGGAGAAGCCCAAGGGCGGTGAGGGTTGGATCAACGGCGGGTTCTTTGTGCTCGAGCCGGGCGTGCTGGACCTGATTTCCGGCGACGAGACGTATTGGGAAAAGTCACCTATGGAAACGCTGGCGCAGCAGAGCGAACTGCAGGCGTATCGGCATCATGGCTTCTGGCAGCCGATGGATACGATGCGGGACAAGACTCTGCTCGAGAGTCTCTGGGTCGCGGGTAAGGCCCCCTGGAAGGTCTGGAGTTGAATTCCGCTTTCTGGCGCGGCAAGAAGGTTTTCCTGACCGGACACACCGGGTTCAAGGGTGCATGGTTGTCGCTGTGGCTGTCCGAGTCGGGCGCCGAAGTCACCGGATACTCGATCGATGTCCCGACCACGCCGAGTTTCTTTGAAGTCGCGGGGATAGCTGGCAGAGTTCGCGATATTCGCGGAGATATCCGCGACCCCGGCGGAGTCGGCGCGGCGATGAATCTTGCGGCGCCGGAGATCGTCATCCACATGGCGGCGCAGTCGCTGGTGAGGGAGTCTTATGTGTCTCCGGTCGCGACTTATGCCACCAACGTGATGGGCACGGTTCATTTGCTCGAAGCCGTGCGCCAGACTCCGTCGATTCGTGCGGTGGTGGTTGTCACCAGCGACAAGTGTTATGAAAATCGCGAACGGTCAAGGGGCTACCGGGAGTCCGACCCGATGGGTGGGCGCGATCCGTACAGCAGCAGCAAGGGCTGTCAGGAAATCGTGACTTCAGCCTTGCGCGCCTCGTTTTTTGGTACGGCAAATGGGGGTGCGGCGGTTGCGAGCGCTCGCGCGGGCAATGTCATCGGCGGCGGGGACTGGGCGGCGGAGCGTCTGGTTCCGGATGCGATGCGGGCCTTCACCCAGGGCAAGCCGCTCGAGATCCGCAACCCCGGGGCAATCCGGCCCTGGCAGCACGTCCTGGAGCCGCTGTCGGGCTACCTGTTGCTTGCCGAACGGCTTTACTCCGAAGGCAGCCGGTGGGCGGAGGGCTGGAACTTCGGCCCTTTGGACGAAGACGCCAGGTCGGTCGAGTATGTTGTCGAGAATCTCACACAGCGCTGGGGAGACGGCGCGCGCTGGATTGCGCCGCCGGGGAAACACCCGCATGAGGCGGGGCTACTGAAATTGGATTGCACCAAGGCTCAAGCTGAACTGGGCTGGGAACCGAAATGGCGGCTTGAACGTGCTCTCGACGCGGTCATTGACTGGCATCGCGCATTTTCCGGGGGCGCGGATATGCAATCATTCAGCCTGCAACAAATCGAGGACTACACCAGATGAATCAGGAATCGACCCTTCGACTGGATCCCGGTGATCTGAAGAAAGACGAATTGCGGCGGCAAATTGCCGAGCTGGTGGATCGTTATGCCGCACTGGCATTCGCGGACAAACCGTTTACGCCCGGTTCCAACGTCGTCCCGCCATCGGGCAAAGTCATCGGCGCACCGGAGCTGGGCAACATGGTCGACGCCGTTCTCGACGGCTGGCTCACCACCGGCCGCTTTAATGACGCCTTCGAACAACGGCTGGCAAAGTACCTTGGCGTCAAACACCTGCTAACGGTCAACTCCGGTTCTTCCGCCAATCTGGTGGCATTTTCGACTCTGACTTCGCCAAGACTGGGCGAGCGTGCCATCAGGCCGGGCGACGAAGTCATCGGCGTGGCGGCGGGCTTTCCCACCACGGTGAACCCGATCCTGCAATTCGGCGCAGTGCCCGTGTTCGTGGATGTGCACATTCCCACCTACAACATCGATGCGGCGAAGATCGAAGCGGCGATCAGCCCGAAAACCAGGGCCATCATGCTGGCCCATACCCTGGGCAACCCGTACAACCTGGATGTGATAACCGCGCTGTGCAGGAAGTACAACCTTTGGCTGATCGAAGATTGTTGCGACGCGCTTGGCTCCACGTATGACGGGCGCCTGGTCGGCAGCTTCGGCGACATTGGCACGTTGAGTTTCTACCCCGCGCACCACATCACCATGGGCGAGGGCGGCGCGGTCTTTACCAACAATTTCGATCTCAGGCAGATCGCGGACAGTTTCCGCGACTGGGGCCGCGACTGCTATTGCGATCCGGGCAAGGAAAACACCTGCGGCAAGCGCTTCGAATGGCAACTCGGCGAACTGCCGTTCGGCTATGACCACAAATACACCTACTCGCACCTGGGCTACAACCTCAAGATATCCGACATGCAGGCTGCCTGCGCTTTGGCCCAGATGGACCGGCTGGACGGTTTCATAGCCGCACGCAGGCGTAACTTTTCCTATCTCAAGGAGCGCCTGAAGACTTGCGAGGAGTTCCTGATCTTGCCGGAAGCCACGCCAAAGTCGGATCCATCGTGGTTTGGTTTTCCCATCACGCTCAAGGAAGAAGCGCCGGTCAGCCGCGTCGACCTGCTGACTTATCTTGCGCAGTACAAGGTAGGTACGCGCCTTCTTTTCGCCGGCAACCTCACGCGCCAGCCCTACATGCTGGGACGAAACTTCCGCGTCAGCGGCGAACTGACCAATACCGACATCATCATGAATCAAACCTTCTGGGTAGGGGTGTATCCGGGACTTCGCCGGGAAATGCTCGATTTCCTCGCGGAGAAGATCGAGACCTTCCTGGGCGTGAATTTCTAAGTGGGAAACGATGAGACCTCCCCTGCCGCGGGAAGACCTCGACCTGGTGCTATCCCTTACCGCGGAGTTTTGGTCACGTTTTCGCGGCGCCCGCCTGTTCGTCACCGGTGGAACGGGCTTCATCGGCGGCTGGTTGCTTGAAGTTGTTCTGCACGCCAACGAGGTTCTGGGCAGTGGCATCGAGATCGTCGCACTAACGCGGAACCCCGACCGGGCCACGGCTCGGTCACCGCACGTTTTCGGCGCACCCGATGTCAAGCTTATTGCCGGCGAAGTCATCAGCTTCGATATGAACCTCGGCGATATCGACTTGTGCATCCACGCCGCCGCCGACGCGGCGGATTCGGCCAGCGCTGCGGATGAACTCCGCGTTTTCGATGTTGCCGTTACGGGCACGCGGCGCGTGCTGGACCTGGCGGCTGCAAGCGGCGTGTCTCGTATTCTCGTCATTTCAAGCGGCGCAGTGTATGGCAAACAACCATCTACGCTGGCTCGAATACCGGAAGAGTTCTCCGGGGCACCCGGTACGCTGGACGCCAATACGGCTTACGCGCAGGGAAAGCGGGCTGCCGAGTGGCTTGGATGTGCACATGCCAGAATGTCGGGCATCGCGGTGACCATTGCCCGGATATTTGCGCTGGTCGGACCGAACCTGCCGTTCGACGGACCGTTCGCCGCGGGAAATTTCATACGCGATGCGCTCAGTGGCGTGGCAATAGAAATTCACGGTGACGGGCGGGCGATCCGGTCGTATTTGTACGCCGCGGACGCGTGCGTCTGGCTGCTCCACATTCTGATGTCGGGTGCGTCGCAACAGGCATACAACGTCGGCTCGGAACTGGAGCTGTCGATTGCCGAGTTGGCGCAGCGTGTAGTGCGCGCCAACTGCACGGACCTGCCGATCAAAGTATGCCAGGTGCCGGATCCCCAAATGCCTGCCCCGCGCTATGTGCCGGCTACAAACAAGGCCCGGGGCGAACTGGGGCTAGCGGAATATACCTCTCTGGATGCGGCGCTCCTTAAGACAATCAAATGGAACCGTACAGCGGCAAGCCATGAAAAAATTTGACCCCAACCGAATCCGAAGAATCATTCTTGATATGGCTTACTCGGGCGCAACCGTGCACATCGGCTGCGCGTTCTCGATCGTCGAAGTGCTTACGGTTCTCTACCGCGAGCACCTTCGCCTCGACGTTGCCGATCCCCGTTCCGCGGGGCGCGACTACATGGTGCTCAGCAAGGGCCATGGAATCATGGCGCTATACGCCTGTCTCTACGAACTGGGCTGGCTTACGCAGTCGGACATCGGAAACTACTTCAAGGACGGCACCCGTCTGAAGGGACTCGCCGACGTTCATGTTCCGGGGGTCGAAGCCACCGCGGGTACGCTCGGACACGGTCTTTCCGTGGCGGTGGGGCTGGCGCTTTCCGCCAAGCTGAACAAAACGGATCAAGCTTGTTACGCTTTGATTGGAGATGGCGAACTGAACGAAGGCGCCATATGGGAAGCGCTGCTGTTCGCCGCGCAGTTCAAACTGGACAATCTGATCGTGATCGTGGACAAGAACGACTTCCAGGCCATGGGCAGCACCGAAGAGGTGATGGGGCTGGGTGATATCGAGGCGAAGTTTGCCGCCTTTGGATTCGACGCAGTCACGCTGGATGGCCATCACGAGCCGGCACTGGATGCGGGGCTCCGTGCGCTGCGGGCAAAGCGCAACGGCCGTCCCAAAGCCATCGTCGCCAATACCGTAAAGGGCAAGGGGGTGTCCTTCATGGAGCACAACAACGCCTGGCATTACACGCGGTTGTCGCTGGAAACCTATCAGGCAGCGCTCGCCGAACTGGAAATTCGACCATGAGAAAAGCGTTTTCCGATGCTCTGGTGGCGGCCGCGCTGGCCAACCCGAAAGTACTGTTGCTGACCGGCGATCATGGCTACGCCCTGTTCGACGCGTTCCGGAAAGCGTGCCCGAATCAGTACATCAACTGCGGCGTCGCCGAACAGAATATGGTCGGCGTGGCGGCGGGACTGGCCAGAGGCGGCTTCCGGCCAATTGTTTATGGTTTGGCGGCGTTCGTGCCGGTTCGCGTACTGGAGCAAATCAAGGTCGACGTGTGCTACGAAGGGCTGCCGGTCGTCTTCATCGGGGATGGGGCCGGCTTCGTCTATGGCCAGCTAGGCAGCAGTCATCAATCCACCGAAGACATCGCCTGCACCCGGGCCCTGCCCGGGCTGACCGTCCTTTCGCCGGCCGATCGTTTCGAACTGACTGCTGCGTTCCAGCTTGCCTGCGAACAGGTTTCACCAGTTTATCTGCGGCTCGGCAAGTCGGATCGCGGCGACGTTCACGCCGGTCCCGTGAAAATGTCGGTCGGAGAACTGCTCAAGATCCGCGGCGGGAGTGCAGAAGGCGCCTTGATCGCCACCGGGTCGATGGTCAGAACCGCGTTGGACATTGTTGACAGTGGCCTGGATGCGGAAGTTTGGAGCGTTCCAACCATCAAGCCATTTGACGCTCATGTCCTGGGCGAAATATGCCGTCGCGTGAACTGGCTGGTCGTCCTGGAGGAGCATTCGGTCATGGGCGGACTGGGAGCATGCATTGCCGAGGCTGTCACGATGATCCGGCCCGTTCCGGTCTGCCGGATAGGGGTTGAAGATCGTTTCTCGGAATTCTGTGGAACCTACGAATACCTGCTTAGGGAGCATCGTCTCGATACGAAATCGGTGAAGCAGCGGATATCCGGTTTCCTGGATTCAGTCGGGAGGCCCGGTCACCACGCGGGAGAAGATCGATCAAGGCTCTCCCGCTGATACCGCCACGCTGCCACCGTTTTCCATGATCTGGAATGAACAGCGGGCGTGTATGGCGGCTTCCAACTGGCGGTCGCCACTCCCCTGCCACTGCTTCGGAACGATCGCCAGGGCGCTTGAATTCAGGAGAGCGGCGGTGAGGCTGAACGTGCTGTTGGAACAAATCAGAATGCTGGCGCGCCTCATGATGCGATGAGCGGCAAACGAATCGATAGCGTCCAGAAAAAGAACTTTCTTGAATAGCGGCGACACCGCATTCCGGAAATCCGATTCGATCGGTGAGTCGGATAAGACCGCGACGTAGTCAGCCAGGTCGGCGAACTTCCCGGCCAGGCGGACAAACTCGCCATCCGCGATCAGGTGGCTGGCTACGTTGACGTAATCACCGCGACGCACGTGCATGCACAGGAAGCGATCCGGAAATCCTGCCGGCAGGACATCGTTGACGCCAACAGGGATTTTGAACAGGCTTTGAATTTCGGGCTGGGCCAGAGCTTCCAGGCTGAGCTCCACTTTCCGAGGCCCGTCGTACAACATTTCCGCATTTCGTTCGGTAAGACCCTCTTTTGTGGCGAACGCTTCGCGAGGCAATCCGAATGGATCGAGCTGCCAGCCCCAGTGTGTGAGCTGTCCTACATTCCCGGCCACTGCCAGTCTTTGGGGAACCCTAAAATACGACACGTCGGCAAACACCGGGCGCCCAGCATGCTTGATGGAAAAGTAAACCGCGGCGCTGATGATCTGGGTTCCCATACCGCCTGCGAACACCACAACCGTGGGACCGTACTTCCTAATTGAGCCACGGCGAAAGAAATCTAGGATGCTCATAACGTAACTCGTCGAAGAAACAGGTGGCGTTTGAATTTGTACCGGCAATCATATCGTTTCCGGTCAAGAGGCGCGGGCGCCCATAGTTCTGGAATGTGAGTGGCGTTCCCGAGATAATCGGGGTACCGGCGCGAAATGTCCGGCCACCACTGACGCGGAGCTAGAAAAATATGATCCCCTTGATGAAGAATGCTTTCTTGAATGAGTTTGAAACCAAGAAAGCGCTGGCCGATTTCATTCTGAAGGCTGACAGGCTGAGCATGGGTGCGGAATGTCTGAATTTTGAGCGCAAGTTTGCCGCCTATCAGGGATGCAAGGAAGCCGTCTTGTTCAATAGTGGCGGCAGCGCCAATCTGGCCATGTTCCAGGCCCTGAAGAACTTGGGAAAACTCAAGGATGCGGACCGCGTCGGTTTTTCTGCACTGACGTGGTCCACCAATACCATGCCCATCATACAAATGGGGTTGATACCGGTCGCCGTGGATTGTGAGGTTTCCACCCTGAACGTGATGTCTCATGACCTCGAGGAACGTCTGCAGCAAACGGGCATGAAAGCGCTGTTTCTGACGAACGCGTTGGGGTTTACGGGGGACATCGATAAAGTCAGGGCGATTTGCCAGGACCGGGACATCATTCTGATCGAAGACAATTGCGAATCGCTGGGTACTACATTGCCGTCTGGAAGAACAGGAAACTTTGGTGTCGCGGCAAGCTTCTCCTTTTTTGTGGCTCACCACATGTCCACGATCGAAGGTGGAATGGTTACCACCAACGACCAGGCGTTCGCGGAGATGCTGCGTATTGTACGAGCCAACGGATGGGACAGAAACCTTACCGCGCAGCAACAACACAAGTGGAGGAGGAAATTCAACATCGAGTCGGAGTTTGAGGCCAAGTACACTTTCTACGATCTTGGATTCAATATGCGTCCAACCGAGATTACCGGATTCCTGGGTCAATATCAGATGCAGTTCCTCGAGGAGAACATCAAACGCAGAGAAAGCAATTATCTGGGTTTGGAGAAGATCATGAGGGAAAACGATGATTTGATTATCCTCAAACGCGACCACATAACCACGCTTTCAACCTTCGCCTTCCCGGTGGTTTGCAAAACTCCGGAACTGAGGGAAAAGTACCTTGCACGGTTTGCGGGTGCCGGGATAGAGATCAGGCCAATGATCGCGGGCAACATGCAGCGTCAGCCCTTCTACAAGAAATACGCGAAGGAAACCTATCCCCTCCCGGGAGCAGATTTCGTGCACGCAAATGGTTTTTATTGCGGCAACTATCCTGAACTAACGGAAACAGATCTGGAGACAATCTCAAGCTGCTTATATGCATAATAGTCTGGAGATTGAGGTCCGGCAATGATGTTCGCCAAAACCGGCATGTGTGGTCCACACACGCGCTCGTCTTTCGATGACGCCCTTGAGCGTTCGGAAAAAGAATGCAACGCCGGAACAGGGCCGGGCGCACGTAACCACACCTGCATTGCGATTGTTGTCTGTTGCGCTGAGCATTCCAACACAGTATGAATTGCCACTATTTTCTCGTTACTGATGGAGTTGTGTGAGGTAGCGATGGCTAAAGGCAATTTCCTCTTGAGAAAGATCAAGCAACTCGGCAAGAAACTTGATCTTGAGCTTATAAACGCGGCTGATCCGGCAGAAGTTTTTTCTGTATTGCTCAAGTATCGAGGCAAACCCGACACTTTGACTCAAGAAGATCACGCATTTCTTCATTTTGTACTTCAGAATTATGCGGAATCAAGGGCGCAGTTATTTCAAGATCTTTTCGTGCTGTTCTCGCTAAGTCAAAAAAGAGAAGGATTTTTTGTCGAGTTTGGTGCTACCGATGGAGTCGAGTTAAGTAATACGCTATTGCTTGAGAGAAACTATAAGTGGAACGGGATACTGGCGGAACCGGCGACGTGCTGGCATAAGGATCTAAGCATGAACCGAAACTGCGTGATCGATACACGATGCGTTTGGACAAAAAGCGGCGAGGTATTGGAGTTCAACGAGGTGTCTGATCGCGAGCTGTCGACCATCACCAAGTACTCGAACCAGGATGGGCATTTTGTCTCGCGGAGGATGGGCGAGATATATCCGGTGGAAACAATATCCCTCAATGACTTGCTTTCAAGTAATACCGCGCCGAGCTGTATTGACTATTTATCCGTGGATACCGAGGGGTCCGAGTTTGAGATTCTGCAGGCTTTTGACTTTCACAAGTACGATGTAAAGATCATCACCGTTGAGCATAACTTCACAGTGAATAGGGACGGAATTCGCGCGCTCTTGGAATCGCGAGGATTTTCTCGAGTTTTTGAAAGATTCTCGATGTGGGATGATTGGTATCGCAAGTTGTAATTTATTTGTCAAAAACCGAATTGTGGACATAGAGGGCATCCCCCCACCCGTGCTTGTTCATATAAAGAAAAACAAGTGAGAAACCTTGCGAGTCAAGGTATTCAGTCAGTGCTCGGTGGTTCACGTCGTTCTCATACAAGCCGCCCAGGCTGACCTCGGTAAACACGTAATGCACCTGTTTGAGAAACCTGGTTGCGCCTTTCAGGACGCTCAGTTCGGCGCCTTGCGTGTCAAGGTACAGCAGGTCTATCGGTGCAATAATGTCCGCACACCCCTGGCCCTTGAAATCGGCCACGATTTGATCAACGGTAGTCGACTCCAACGTTAACGGTTGCGAATCAAACTTCACTTCCGGATGGACTGTAAGAACACCCGACGGTTTTAGGGTACTGGAGCCGGCCCCACCGCCGCTTGAAACATAGAAATTGCATATTTTTCCCGCAACATCCATGCAGACCCCGTTGATGGGGAAATATCCGGGTTGAGAAGCTGTGGCCTTTTTCAACTCTTGAAAGGCACCCGGTAACGGCTCGACAAAAATTCCGGTTTTGATTCCCTGGGTGATAAACCCTTTTATCTCCTGTCCGGAGCTGGCCCCAACCTGAAAAACTCCTTTGGGGATACGATCAAACCATTTGTACAGATAGGCAAAAGGATCCGGAAGTTTTTCTTTGCGGTAGAGGCGCTTGATTTTGTAAAGTAGCGGGTGCATTTATCGGCTTTTTAAAAATAATTGGTTGGTTGTCAGCTACACAAGCGTTGTGCCCCGATCGGCGCTGCTAAAGTGTGGCAAGGTGGATAGCACTCTTACTTCGGGCGTCGCTTGAGAACTAAGAACACTCTCCCCACTATCTGGTCCGTTTGGTCCAGGAATAACCTAAATTATAGAAGAAGTCTACGTTTGATCTTTATTGCCGAGTCGTTCATGTTTTTCGCCTGGTTGGCGCCCGCAGCAACGGGGCAAGGCGCCCTTTCTTCGCAAAGAGAAGGTTTGTGAGACAAAACTGGTTGATACTTTCGCACGCTTTCAATATGGACGGGCGTGCGGCGAGCCATACCATTACCGACAAGATCCCCCATTTGCTCGGTGCCGGAATCAAACCGGTCGTCATCAGCGCCCCGACCGGCCGGCGCGATGAGGTGCTGCCGCATTACCAGGTGCCCGCGGTAGCCCCATCCGGTCTTCGCTTCGATTTCCGCCACGTCTTGCGCATGCGGTTCGGCAGCGGCTGGAAATACAAGATCGCCCGGGGTCTGATGAACTTTCTCCTGATTCCGCCGCTGGTGCTGGAGCGATTGTTCATTCACCTGGAAAGCCAGTGGTCCTGGTTCGTCCTCGCTTACTTCAGGGGCGCGCGGCTTATCCGGGCCGGGAAGGTGGATCTCATTTACTCGACGGGCGGCGCGAACTCGGCGCATTACGCCGGGTATCTGCTTGCGAGACGCTTCAGCATTCCCTGGATGGTCGAGATCCACGATCCGATGATCCACGAGAACTGGAAGCGTTCGCGCATGGCATACACGTGGGCCAGATACCTGGAAAAGCTGATCTGCCGTCACGCGAACATCGCTATCTGGTTCACCGAGAAGGCTCTGGAACGCGCACGAGAACGCAATCCGGAACTGCGCGACAGAGGCCATGCCATCATCCCCGGAGCGGAGCGTCCCGACTTCGGCGATGCCCGCTACGCCCGCCGCGAATTCATGTCCATTGGACACTACGGCTCGCTTTCCGCAACACGAAATCTGGAAGTATTCCTCCGGGGGTTGCGCCAATTCCTCGACCAGCACCCCGAGGCGCGCAAAACAGTTCGCCTCGAAGTGTATGGATCGGACCCAGACGACGTGAGCTTGGCAGCTTTGACGGCATTTCCGTACAGAGACAATGTGGTCCTGCGCGGCCGTCTGGAATACGACCCGGAATCCGGCTTGTCGGGGCGGGACCGGGTCCTGCGTCACATGCGCACTTCCGATTGCCTGCTGCTCCTCCACGGGAAGGAACCTTTCTGCGAGGAGTACATTCCCTCCAAACTCTATGAGTACGCTTGGGCGCGGCGACCCATTCTGGCGCTGACCTGGAAGAATCCCCAACTGGATGGACTGCTCGCCAGGGCGGGCCACGCCGTGATGAACTCCGCCGACGCCGAGGGCGTAGCCCGTTGCCTGGAGACCTTATACAAGAGATGGGCGAACGACGAACTCGTTGATACGATGGAGGCGTTTCAATTTCCCGTCGGGAGCGCGGTGAACGAAATTCTGAGACTGGTCAGTACTTTCAATGGCAACCGGTGACCTGGTTTTGTTCTGCAAGAGTTACCGGCAGGACTTGTGGCGTGCGGTTCAACTGTGCCGGAGCGTGCACAAATTCAATCGGGATTCGATCCCTTTTTATCTTTCCGTGCCGGCGGAGGATCTGGACGCGTTCGCAGAATCGCTCAAAGGCATGGACGTTGCTCTCATCGCCGATCCCGAGATCGTGGGGAAGAATCCCCGGATCGACGTTGATCGCTTTGCGAATTTGCCAGGAGGCAAGGCCCAGCAGATCGTCAAAGCCGAGTTCTGGCGATATGGCGCAGCCGGGAATTATCTTTGTCTGGATAGCGACAGCTATTTTCTGCGGGAATTTCGCTGCGCGGACTTCATCTCTCCGGATGGACACCCGTACACGGTCATGCATGAGGCAAAGGAGTTGCTGCACTTTGCCGCGTTGAGCGGGATGGCAAGAATTGCGCGCGACCGGCAGCGGGAATGCGCGGAAATCATGGGCATTTTCGGGCGCAGCGGGCGATGCTTCGAGTTTGGCCCGACACCGGTACTATGGAGCGGCCGCGTCTGGCGTGATCTCGATGAGAAATATCTGATGCCGAAAGGGCTGAACATCATCGACGCGATCGATCTTCACCCAGGCGAATTGCGATGGTACGGGGAGGCATTGCTTGCGTTCAAGAGCATCCCGCTGCTTCCGATTGAGCCGATATTCCGCTGCTACCACTACGAGGAGCAGTATTACCTGTACAGGAAAATCGGCGAGAATGAGGCTGCCGTCACCCGCAACTATCTGGGGGTATGCATGCAGTCCAACTGGGACAAGCATCTGGACCTTGTGAAGCGTTTCAAGTTCAGCAGACTCCGCAGAAGAATCAAGCGGGCGATTACGGGAACCTGATTCCATCGCGTTTCGGCGCTGGTCATCGCCAGGAACGGCCACGCGAGCACCGAGTACGGCCGCATGTCGTTGCAAATCTGCGCGAAGAGGCCGAGTATGCCGTCTGTATGCACAAGAGGGGGAAAAAATGAGTGGGAGCAACACCGCAGAGCAGTGGGGGCGCTTGTGGCGCGATGCCCCCAGTCGGCTGAAGGAACTGAGATTCAGCGTTGAAAAGGCGGAAAAAAGCTTAATCTGGTCGTCAATCCGGGAATCCCTCGGAGAGGCGAACATAAGCTCCCTCAGCACCATCGAAATTGGTGCGGGTGCGGGCACTATCAGCGCGGCATTTGCCCGGCACGGAGCACGCGTCACCGTGCTTGACTACTCGCAGGAAGCGCTTGAGGTTAATGCGGCGTTGTTCCAGAGCTTTGGTCTGAAGCAAGAATCATTGCTGGCGGATGCGCTCAACCTGCCAACATCATTATTGGGACGATTCAATGTCGCTATGTCGTTCGGCCTTGCAGAGCACTTCGAGGCCGACGACAGGACCAGGATCATCAAGGCGCACTTTGACCTGCTTCGACCCGGCGGGCTCGCAATCATCACGGTCCCTAACCGCCACTGCTGGCCCTACCGCATATGGAAGGCCCGTCGCGAATTGCTTGGCAAGTGGCACTTCGGATTGGAAATACCGTACAGTCGCGCCGAGATTTCAACGATCTGCCGGGCAATCGGCGTGAAAGATTTTTACATCACCGGCTCGCCGTTTATCGCATCTTTCGATTTCGTGATACCGTTCGCTCGCTGGAAGCGTTCCATCGAGAAGCGAATTCTCAAGGACAAGCGTTTCGATCCCAACCGCGTCGTTCAAGAGCGGACGGGACCGTTGGGTCCCTACCTGGGGTACGCGCTTGTCTTGGTAGCTCGAAAGCCGGCGTAGAAATTCAGTAAGACGCCTGTGAGCCGTGACGTCAGGCGCGTTAGCGGTGCGGTTTAGCTCGCCGCGGATTCTTCCTTGCGTGCCCGGTGCTGATTGAGATCTTCGCAGGCACTATCTGAAGCACCGGATCAACCCAGGCATGCGATCCAATTGGTATTTCTCGCATCGGACTCGCAGGGATTTACGAACGGTGTGCCGTGTGCGGAATCTGTGATTCTCGCCACCTGCCGACTGTTGCCGGGATTTCGCGACTGCGTGACGCTGACTTGCGACAACATAGGTTTGATCGCGGACACGCCTACGAACATGGACGGCGCGCAGATAAACTCCGAAACGGGAGGGGTTAAATGAACCGGAAGTATTTGCGCCGCTTGGGGCGAAACCTGACGCGCTGGACGTCTGTTCCGTATTTAAAGTCGCTCAAACGCCGGATTGGGGCACTGGAGACGGTTGTCGACAGTCTTCTGGCGAACCCGGTGTACGAGCCTGACCCATCCACAGCATTCAATGGTCAGATAGGAAGGCAAAGGATTTTCGAAAAAATCGTCGGCCAGAGACGGTTCGACCGCATCGTCGAGACGGGTACGTTCATCGGCAACACTGCGGGCTGGATGAATCATGTTACCGGGCTGCCGGTGCATTCCTCCGAAATCAACAGGCATTTTCATTTGCTTGCCCGCGAACGCCTGGCGAGCTGCAAGGACATGAATTTGGAAATGGGCGAATCCGTCGATTGTCTGCGCAAACTTGCCGATTCCCCGCTTGCCGGAGAGCGTGTTTTTTTTTACCTGGACGCACACTGGTACGAAAGCCTGCCCTTGGCTGACGAACTTCGTCTGATAGCAGGACATTGGCGCGATTTCGTCGTCATGGTTGACGATTTCGAAGTGCCTGGGGACGACGGCTATGGATTCGACGACTATGGCTTCCGGCGTTCCCTGACGATCGGCTGCTTCGGCAAAGTTTTTCGTGAGCTGGAATTGCTTGCCTATTCCCCGGCACTACCCTCCGCGCAGGAGACGGGAGCGCGCTCTGGTTGTGTGGTATTGGCGAAGAAGGGCAGCAACGCGGTGAAGGAACTCGACGCCATCTCTCTTCTCAAGTCGACCGGCAATCATTGAAGCGCGGGTGGATAATCTGCCAACTTTCTCCATGGCAGTTTACCCGGCGGGGCGATCTCATCCTGATTTTTGAGAATAGAAAATTCCTTGAAGAAACCTGGTCGCTCGGTGACCTCCATTCGAAAGATCCGTTGCAAGCCGATGCCGTGCCAATCGCGCAGTACTTCGGATGCCGGGGGCGAAATGCACGCCGGAGATCGGCTATGAATCTATCGGTTGTTATCATTACCAAGAACGAAGAAGCCAGTATCCGCCGATGCCTGGAATCGGTGAAGTGGGCGGATGAGGTCATTGTGCTCGACTCCGGCAGCACCGATCGGACGGTCGAGCTATCGCAAGAGCTGGGCGCGCGGGTAAGCGTGACCGCAGACTGGCCGGGGTTCGGTCCGCAGAAGAATCGCGCGCTGGGAAGTGCCACCAGCGATTGGGTGCTGTCGCTGGACGCGGACGAGTGGGTGACGGCGGAACTGCGGGATGAGATCCAGAACGTCATTTCTCGTGCGGACGGAAACGTGGCGTTCCGAGTCCCGCGCCTGTCGAGCTTCTGCGGACGATTCATGCGCTATTCGGGATGGTGGCCGGACTATATCACCAGGCTTTTCCGCCGCGGTGCCGCGAGGTTCAGCGACGATGTCGTGCACGAACGCGTGATCGTCGAGGGCAAAACC
>CAYNFN010000244.1:0-2141 GCA_964396485.1 uncultured Alcaligenaceae bacterium | reverse complement strand
CACGTCGGCGAACTCGGCTTTGTCTGCCGCCTGGTGGTGCTGGATGCTGTTGCCTACCGCAAGTCGCAGGGCACGTTGTCGGCTTCCGCCGAGATGCTGCCGATTCCGAAGGATCCGAAGAGCCCCGGCATCGTGACCGGTGCGGACATGGCCGGCATGATCAAGGCTATGGGCATTGCCGACATCGGCCCGGGCGACTGCGTGGCACTGCATACCGGGCAGGGCAATACCTGGGGCAATGCCAAGTACAAGTCGATGACCACCGAGCAGCGTGCCGCCGCGCGCGCGATTTTCGCGCAAGGCGAGCCGGGCTGGGGCATCAGCGGCTGCCAGTACATGTTCGATCGCGACATCGCCCTGCAAATGGGTGACACCTCCGCCAACGACGCACAGCCCTTCGGCGAAGCGGGCGACGGCTATGCCGTACCCTGCCATACGGAAGGCATGCCTCGCCGCGGCATCTGGAACCTGGAGAACGTGGACACCGAGTCGCTGGTCAAGGCCGGCATCAAGGAAGGTGCCTTCATCTGGGCGCCGCTGCGCATCATCGGCGGCACGGGCTCGCCCGGAAACCCGGTCGTGCTCTACTGAGATACCAAAAACTATAAAGCGGGATTCAACTCAAAACCGGCAGCGCGCCTTCGGCGCCTGCCGGTTTTTCTTTCCCACCTCTCCCCGGCCCTCTCCCCCCTGGCCTCACCCCGCCCCTCTCCACAAGTGGAGAGGGAGGAAAGGTCAAGATGCGGAGAGGGAGTTATCAAACGTAACGCGTCTCCTGGATATTGGTCACGAACGCTTGCGAGGGCGGCTGGTTCTTACCCTTCACTCATTCACTCATTCACCCTTCACGGCTTTTTTCCCACACAACTGACCCAAGCCTGCGCGAACATGCCGTTCGGGCTGCGTCCCCACTTCCGCCACACCGCGGCGTTCTTGGCGTCGCCCGCCTCTTCGAGATTGGCCGCGAGGAAATCGCCGATGACGGTGAGCGGATCGTAGTTCTCGAAGCGGGCGCGCAGTTTGATTTTTCCGAAACCGGCGTCCGTAAGGAACCCACCAAGCTTGCGCCCGCAGTAGACGTCGCCGCCGTTGCGGTTCTGCAATTCCTTGTAGGCCTCGAATGCCAACAGCAGCTCCTCCGAAGGCGGCGCCACCAGGAATCCACCCCAGTCCGGCGTGCACACGCCGAGCGTGCCACCCGGCTTGAGCACGCGCCTGAATTCCGCGACCGCTTTCGCCGGTTCGCGCAAATGCTCGAACAGGGCGTGCGAGAACACCGCATCGAACGAGACGTCTGCAAACGGCAATTCGTACACGCTGCCCTGTTTGAATTCGACGTTGGCGATGCCCTGGGACTTCGCATCATGCGACGCGACTGCGATCTGCTCCGCGTTGAAATCAAGTCCGATGACGCGGCCGGGCGCGATGCGCTGCGCAATGTCGCAGGTAATTGTTCCCGGCCCGCAGCCGCAGTCGAGCACCGCGACGCCGGGTTTGAGATACGGCAGAAAGAACGCACCGTTCGGTTCCAGCCGCCGGCGCGCCATGAATGCCGCCGCCGCTTCGCTGTAGCCGGGGGTGTAGGTTTCTTTCATAAGGGCCGTGAATGCCGTGAATATCGTGAATGTCGTGACTCGTAAAATCTGAAGCCGCCAACGCAAGGGTACCCAGGAAACATGGATGGATCGTTAAGACGATCTGCCCAAATTACAGATCCCGAACCTCTGCATGATCAGTTTTTCGCCGTTCCGACATTCACGACATTCACGATATTCACGGCATTCACGGCATTCGCGTTACGGCTCACGGATCCACGGTGAGCTGCACCGAGCCCAGCGATTCGATCTCGATGCGCGCCCGGTCGCCGGCGTTGAGCCACTTGGTCTCGACCACGCTGCCAAGCAGCACGAACTCGCCGGCATGGAGTGCTCCAAGGCCGTGCTTCGCGCGAGAATTTGCCAGCCACGCCAACGCCTCGAACGGATGGCCCATCACCAGCGCGGCGGTTCCGCGGCCGACTTCGACGCCATTGACGGTGGTGGTACCGGACAGCCGCGCCAGGTCCAGCCGCCGGCGCGCCATGAATGCCGCCGCCGCTTCGCTGTAGCCGGGGGTGTAGGTTTCTTTCATAAGGGCCGTGA
>CAYNFN010000243.1:0-29196 GCA_964396485.1 uncultured Alcaligenaceae bacterium | reverse complement strand
GGCAAAACCGGTGGAGCGCAGTTCGTTGGCGACCCGCTTGCGCTCCGCTTCCATGCGCCGGTACACCGCCTCGCTCACTTCCTGCGTGAGATCGACCCGCTTGAGCCGCACGTCCAGCACTTCGACGCCGATCTTGCCGGCATCCTCGTCGACTTTTTCGCGCATGACTTCCATGATCTTGTCGCGCTCTCCCGACACCACTTCGTGCACGGTGCGCTTGCCGAACTCGCCGCGCAGACTCGCGTTCACGGTCTTCTTCAGGCGGTCGTTGGCGCGCAACTCGTCGCCGCCGACGCTGACGTAGTACTGACGCACGTCGGTGACGCGCCATTTCACGAACGAGTCGACCAGCACGTTCTTGTTCTCGGAGGTCAGGAATCGCTCAGGCTCCTCCGAATCCAGCGTGAGCACCCGGATGTCGAAGAAGCGCACGTTCTCGATCACCGGCATCTTGACGTACAGGCCCGGTTCGGTCTTGACGCTGATCACCTCGCCGAGGCGGAATACCATCGCGTACTGGCGCTGATCCACCGTGAACAGGGTCATGCTGGCGACGATCAGCACCACCACGATGCCGACCAGCACCGTGCTCACGCTGGCTCTCATCGCGCCTCCCTGTCACGGTTGCGGAACGCGTCGCGCGAGCGCGGCGCCGCTTCCGCCGGGCCGGGAACCGGCGTCGGAACTTCCGGCACTGCGGGCTTGCCGACTTCGCCGGCACTTCCGGAACCGCTCAGTTGCATCAGCTTGTCGAGCGGCAGGTACAGCAGATTGCTGCCGGCCTTCTGATCAACCACGATCTTGCTCGTGTTCGCAAGCACCTGTTGCATCATGTCCAGATAGAGGCGGTCGCGGGTCACCCCCGGCGCCTTGTTGTACTCGGCCACGATCTGGCGGAAACGCGACGCCTCGCCCTCGGCGTTGGCGATCACACGCTGGCGGTAACCTTCCGCTTCCTGGATCAGTCTCGCCGCGGTACCGCGCGCCTTCGGCACGACGTCGTTAGCATAGGCCTCGCCTTCGTTTTTCTGGCGCTCGCGGTCCTGATTGGCCTTGTTGACATCATCGAATGCCGCCTGCACCTGCTCGGGCGGTTGCGCGTTCTGCATTGTCACCTGGCTAATAGAGATGCCGGTCTTGTAGCGGTCGAGAATGACCTGCATCACTTCCTGCGCCTTGGCCGCCACCTGCGCCCGGCCCTCGCTGAGCACGAAGTCCATCTTGTTCTTGCCGACGACTTCGCGGATCGCCGATTCGGCAACCTGTATCACGGCTTGGTCGGCATCGCGGTTGAGGAACAGATACTCTTCCGGATTGGCGCGGATGTATTGCACGGCGAATTGCAGATCGATGATGTTTTCGTCGTCGGTGAGCATCAGCGACTCGTTTGGAACCTTGGTACGCACGCTGTTGCGGTACCCGACTTCCACGGTGCGGACTTCGGATACGTTGACGATCTCGACCGATTCGACCGGCCAGGGCAGATGCCAGCGCGGGCCCGGATGATTGGTTTCCAGAAACTTGCCGAAGCGCAGGACCACGCCACGCTGGCCTTCATCCACAATGTAGAAGCCGCTGGCGAGCCAAACCAGCAGAACCATGACGACAAGGAGTCCGAAACCGCCGCCCATCTGGCGCGCGCTCGGTCCCTGAGGCGCGTTGCCGCCGCCCTTGCCGCCGAAAAGGGAGCCGAGTTTCCGGTTCAGGCGACGCCAGAGTTCCTCGAGGTCGGGCGGGCCTTCGTTGCCGCGCTTACCCCAGTTGGGATCATTCAATGCCATTGATGCTTGCTTTCTTAGGACAGACAGGTGAAACGGGGAAAATTCTCTATGCTGCGGCGAGTCCATTGGCGCTGCGATGCGCTTCTTGCAGATCGCCCAGCAGGGAACGCAGGCAACCGACGCCGGCACCGCTGCGCGCAATCACGCGAACCGCCGCGATTTTACCATACTGGTTGCGCTCGACCCCGGATTCCAGTCCGGCCGCATCGATCTTGTTGAAGACCATCACTTGCGGGACCGCGGCCGCGCCGATCGCCGCGAGCACCTTGTTCACATCCGCTATCTGGTCGTCGCGCGCCGGGCTGGCGGTGTCCACCACGTGCAGCAGCAGATCGGCGCACGCGGTCTCTTCCAGAGTGGCGCTGAACGCTGCCACCAGAGCGGGAGGCAGATCGCGGATGAACCCCACGGTGTCGGACATCACCACCGCGGCTCCGTTTGCACCGCTGATGCGCCGTGAGGTCGTATCCAGCGTGGCGAACAACTGGTCAGCGGCGTAGGCGTCGCTGTCCGTGAGCCGGTTGAACAATGTCGATTTGCCGGCGTTGGTATAACCGACCAGCGACACTGACATCGCCGAGCCGCGCAGCCGCGCCCGGCGTTGCGTCTGTCGTTGTCTGTGCACCGCGGCGAGTTTGTCCTTGAGGACCTTCACCCGCTTGCGCAACAGCTGGCGGTCGGTTTCCAGCTGCGTTTCTCCAGGGCCACGCAGGCCGATGCCGCCTTTCTGCCGCTCGAGGTGGGTCCAGCCCCGCACCAGCCTCGTAGCCAGATGTTCGAGTTGCGCCAGTTCCACCTGCAGCTTGCCTTCGTGCGAACGGGCACGCTGCGCGAAGATGTCGAGAATCAAACTGGTGCGGTCGATCACGCGGCAGTTGCAGCGCTTTTCCAGATTGCGCTGCTGCGCCGGCGACAAATCATGATTGAACAACACCAGCGAGGCGCCGGTCGACTGCACCAAGGCGGCAATTTCCTCGACCTTGCCGGAGCCGGCGAACGTGGCGGCGTCGGGGCGCTGGCGCCTGCCCTTCACCACGGTAACCGGCTTCACGTCTGCGCTCTCGGCCAGCCGGCGGATTTCCTCGAGCGACTCGGCGAAATCGACATTGCCGAAATCGAGGTTCACGAGGACTGCGCGGTCGCCACCGCGAGGACGCTCAAGCATCGGGTATTTTCAGGTAAGGCAGGGCACGCGCAATCCCGCCGCGCCGGCTGATTGTCGCGGCAACGGTGGATGAGGCAGTGCAACAACAGAGGATGCGGGGACCACTCAGTCTTCGGACCCGTGCTCCAAAGGCAAGCTCACCGGACGCGCGGGCACGACGGTGGATATCGCGTGCTTGTACACCATTTGCGTCACAGTATTCTTCAGCAACACCACATATTGATCGAACGACTCGATCTGACCCTGCAATTTGATGCCATTGACGAGGTAGATCGAAACCGGCACATGCTCCTTGCGCAACGCATTCAGAAACGGGTCTTGTAACAATTGCCCTTTCGCTCCCATGGCAGCTCCTTATTGTGTTTTTCTGACCCGCGTTAACTCTACTGGATTTTGGCGCGCAATACCATCCCGCAAAACCCTTCGTAGGGCTACGACCTCTTGCGACCGGCATAAGGGTTTCTGCCCTGCTTGAAAAACACCCGGACCGGCGTCCCGGACAACTGGAAGGCGGAAATGAAAGTGCGCTCAAGGTAGCGGCGATAACTGTCCGGCACGTGGTCCAGACCGTTTCCATGGATCATGATCAGCGGTGGGTTCATGCCGCCCTGGTGCGCATAACGCAGCTTGGGGCGGGACACGCCGAAGCGCGGTGGCGACTGCTTCTGGACGGCGGCGATCAGCGCGCGGGTCAGCTTCGGGGTCGAAAGTTTCGCCATGGCGGAGGCGTACGCGGCATCCACCGACTTGAGCATCGACACCACGCCGGTGCCGGCGCGCGCGGAAATGAAATGTAGCGGCGCGAAGTCGAGGAAATTGAGCTTGCGGGCGTAATCGCGTTTGGCTTTCTCGCGCGCCTCCTGGTCCGCGGCGTCCCATTTGTTGATGGCGACCACCAGCGCCCTGCCGGCCTCGAGGATGAAACCGGCAAGGTGTGCATCCTGGTCGGAGACTTCCTGCATGACGTCGAGCACCAGCACCACCACGTTGGCGTCCTCGATCGCCTGCATGGTCTTCACCACCGAGAACTTTTCCACCACGTCCTCGACTTTTCCGCGCCGGCGCACCCCGGCGGTGTCGATCAGCGTATAGCGCCGGCCGTTGCGCTCGAAGTCGATGTAAATGCTGTCGCGGGTGGTGCCCGGCTGGTCGAAGGCGATCACCCGCTCTTCGCCCAGCAGCGCATTCACCAGCGTGGACTTGCCGACGTTGGGCCGGCCGACCACCGCGATCTTGGGATGCCTGGAGATGTCCTCGGCCTGCTGTTCCGACGGAAATTCTTCCAGCACCAGGTCAACGAGATCGCCCACGCCTTCACCGTGCGCCGCCGAGATGGCCAGTGGCTCGCCGAGGCCGAGTTCATGAAAATCCGCAGTTGCCGTCTCCGGCGCAAGCCCTTCGGCCTTGTTGACCACCAGCCACAGCCTGCGGCCGGTCTTGCGCAGTTCGGTGGCAATCCGGCGATCCTGCGGCGCCAGCCCCTGGCGCGCGTCCACCAGCAGCAACACCGCGTCCGCCTCGTCCACCGCCTGCATGGTCTGGCGGGCCATCTCCTTGAGCAGGCCGTCCTTCGCCACAGGTTCGAATCCGCCGGTGTCGACCACCAGGAAAGATCTGCCGTCGCGGTTGCCGTGACCGTAATGGCGATCGCGCGTGAGCCCGGGCGTGTCCGCCACCAGCGCCTGGCGCGAGCGCGTCATGCGATTGAAAAGCGTGGACTTGCCGACGTTGGGCCGGCCGACCAGCACGATCGTGGGTTTCATTACAAGGATGAAGGCCGAAGGATGGGAAGCAAGGCGGAAGGATGAAGGCGGAAGGGTGAAGGAAAAAACATCAATGTACCGGAAGCAAGTTGAGGGGGCAGACCAAAGAAGATGGCGTGCCGGCTGGCACGCCGCACTTCATCCTTCATCCTCACTTGTCCCCGGAAGGGATCATCCTTGCTCTTGCGATTAGCGCACGCTAATCGCATAGACTCCCCCCTTGCGGGTTTGCACCAGCACCTTGTCATGGACGCGTTCGGGTGCGGCTGCAATTCCTCCCCCGTCGGTTCCGATGCGCGCCGCGAACGATCCGTCCTCGATCTTGAGGAAGTGCACCTGTCCCTCGAAATCACCGACGACAACATAGTTGCCAAAGGCCAGCGGAGTACTCAGGCTGCGATGGAAGAGGCTGTCCTGCCTCCACACTCTGGCGCCGGTCTTCTTGTCGAGCGCCGCCACGGCACCGATGTCCTCCGACAGATACACGCTCAGGTCGTCGGCCGCCAGGCCGCCGACGCTCGATGCGGCGCGCGCCCACAGCTCGCCGCGCTCGGTCTCATAGCATGCGACCCGGCCCTGAAAGGTCACCGCGCACACTTTCTGCTGCTCCACCAGCGGCGCCCCGGCGATGTCGGTGATGCGCTCCAGCTCGTTGTCGCCCTTGGCGGCCGCGACCACCGTCTCCCAGACCACCCCGCCGTTGGCGAGATTCAGCACCGCCAGTTTGCCCGCCGGCATGCCGGCGATGACAAAGCCCTCGACGATGATCACCCCCGGATTGGCGCGCAGCGTCAGCGGCGGCGTGTTGGCCTGGTATTCCCAGCGCCGCGTGCCGTCCTTCGCATCCAGTCCGAAGATGCGGCTGTCGCCGCTGCGCACCACCACGAATCCATCTGCGGCTTGCGGCGCGCTCAGCACCTCGCTGGACACGGTGGATTTCCACAGCGGTTTGCCGTCCAGGTCGTAAGCCAGCACGGCGCCCTTGGCGGTGCCGACCATCACCATGTTCTCGCCCACGCCCACGCCGCCCGAAAGACGTTCCTTGGTATCGACGCGCCAGACGGTCTTGCCGGTCGCCGCGTTAAATCGCACGATTTTGCCGCGACCGCCGGCCGCATACACGCCGTCCCGGTAGAACGCCGGCGCGAACAGGTAAACATCGGCGCTGCCGACATTGGCCCGCCACTCCACCCGCAGTTTCGCCGCAGGTTTGAACTCGGGCAGCCGTGCCGGCTTGGGGCCCTTGCCTGCGCACCCGCCCAGCAGGAAAGCGACCAGCGTCGCAATCGCGAGCCGCCGCAGCAGTGGCTCGACCCTCACTTGGCCGGTCCCAGCGCGTCGAGCTTGATCTGCACCACGTTGCGATAATTGCTGTTGGGCAGGCTCTTTCCCAAAGCCAGCTTATAGGCGGCGCGCGCCTCCGCCAGCTTGCCCTGTGCCGCAAGGACATCGCCGCGCAGATCGTCATAGAGCGGCGCAAACGCCTGGGCGTGCTTCGCGTCCAGCAGCACGAGCGCCTCGTCGTGCTTCTTCTCGTCGAGGCGGATGCCGGCCAGCCGCAGGCGCGCCAGCGCCGCGGTCTCATCGTCCCTGGCCTTGTCGATGGCCCATTGCAGGCGGGTCGCCGCCGCTGCCACGTCGCCGTTGTCGTAGTTGCTTCTGGCCAGCAGCAGCGCCGCCATCGGGCCGTAGGCAGTGGAACCGTACTTGTCGATGATCTCCGCACCCAGGCTGCCGATCTGCGAAACGTCGTTCTTGCGTACCGCTTCCTCGAGCGTGCCGAACAGTGCCGAAGCCTGCTCCGACTGGCCACGCTGGTAGTAATTCCAGACCTTGACTCCGGCAAAGGCGGCCAGCGCCAGAAAAGCCAGCGTGATGATCAGCGCGCCGTACTGCTTCCAGAACTGCTTGAGCGCGTCCAACTGTTCCTGTTCTTCAAGATCGAGAGCCATTTTTGCGAATCTTCATCATGTAGTTGAGAAATTGGGGCTGCGGATGATTCTTGCCGCCTCATCCGCGCTGACCTGCGCCTGCTCGCCGGGCTGGCGCAGAGGCTTGAGCGCGACCATTTGTTTTTCTGCCTCGTCGTCGCCGACGATCACGGCGAAGCGTGCGCCGCTTGCGTCCGCCCGCTTCATCTGCGACTTGAAACTGCCGCCGCCGCAATGAAACACCACCGACAAGCCCTGGCCGCGCAGGGTCTCCGCCACGTTCCAGGCGAACTTGCCGGCCGCCTCTCCGCTGCGCACGAGGTAAACGTCCACGAATCTTGCTGGCGCGGCCGTGCCGGCGTCAGCGAGCAGCGCGAGCAACCGCTCGATTCCCATCGCGAAGCCGCAGGCCGCAGCGGGCTTGCCGCCGATCTGCGCTATTAGCCCATCGTAGCGCCCGCCCGCACACACCGTGCCCTGCGCGCCCAGCCGGGTGGTGGTCCATTCGTAGACTGCGTCATTGTAGTAGTCCAGTCCGCGCACCAGCCGGGTGTTGATGCTGAAATCGACGCCCGCGTTGCGCAGCAGATCCTGTAATTCCTGGAAGTGCTTAAGCGACTCCTCGTCGAGGTCATCGGCAAGCTTCGGCGCCCGTGCGATTATTTCCTGCATCGCCGCATTCTTGCTGTCGAGCACCCGCAGCGGATTGGTGTTCAGCCTCCTGCGTGCATCCTCGTCGAGCTCAGCGGCGTGGCATTCCAGATACCGTATCAGCCGGGCGCGATAGCGGCTGCGCGAGGCACCGTTGCCCAGGGTATTGATCTCGAGCTGAATGCCGTCCAGTCCCAGCCGCCGCCACAGCCTCGCACCCATCACCATGTGCTCGGCATCCACATCCGGCCCGGAGAAACCGAGCGCTTCGACGCCGACCTGGTGGAACTGCCGGTAACGCCCCTTCTGCGGGCGCTCGTGGCGGAACATCGGGCCGACATAGAACAACCGCTGCGGGCCCGGGTAGAGAAGATTGTGCTGGATTGCCGCGCGCACGCAGGACGCGGTGCCTTCGGGCCGCAGCGTCAGGCTCTCGCCGTTCAACTGGTCGATGAAGGTATACATCTCCTTCTCGACGATATCGGTGACTTCGCCGATAGCGCGTACGAACAGTTCGGTTTTCTCCAGGATCGGCATGCGGATATTGCGATAGCCATACTGCGACAGCCAGTCGCGCACGGTGTCCTCGAAGAACTCCCACAGCGGGGCCTGGTCCGGGAGGATGTCGTTCATCCCGCGGACCGCCTGAATCGTTTGCGTCATGAAACGTGTCGTCTTGTTATAAGGCGGCGCGCGCACATCAGCCGGAAGCGCGCGCCGATTCATTGCCGGCGCGTGGCGCCTGTTCGGCTACGCGCTTCCCGGCGCGGCCATAGTGGTCCGCCACATAGTCGTCCACCAGGCGCTGGAATTCCTCGGCGATGCGTTCGCCCTTGAGCGTGACGGTCTTCACCCCGTCCACGAACACCGGCGCGACCGGCGTCTCGCCCGAGCCTGGCAGGCTGATGCCGATATTGGCGTGCTTGCTTTCGCCGGGGCCGTTGACCACGCAACCCATCACTGCAACGCGCATCTCCTCGACCCCCGGGTACTGCGCGCGCCATACCGGCATCTGCCGGCGCAGATAACCCTGGATCTTGTCCGCCAGTTCCTGGAACAAGGTGCTGGAGGTGCGCCCGCACCCCGGGCACGCGGTCACCATCGGGGTGAAGGAGCGCAGGCCCATGGTCTGCAGGATTTCCTGTGCGACCACGACTTCCCGCGCACGGTCGCCACCGGGATCAGGAGTCAGGGAAACACGGATGGTGTCGCCGATTCCTTCCTGCAGCAGCACCGCGAGCGCCGCCGCCGAGGCGACGATGCCCTTCGAGCCCATTCCCGCTTCGGTCAGGCCCAGGTGCAGCGGATAGTCCGAACGCGCCGCGAGATCGCGGTAGACCGCAATCAGGTCCTGCACCCCGCTCACCTTGCAGGAAAGCACGATGCGGTCGCACGGAAGACCGATCGCTTCGGCTTTGGCCGCGCTTTCCAGCGTCGATGTGATCAGCGCCTCGCGCATCACCGCGCTAGCATCGTTCGGCTCGGGCAGGCGTGCATTGTCGTCCATCATGCGGGCCAGCAGTTCCGGATCGAGGCTGCCCCAGTTCACGCCGATGCGCACCGGCTTGCCGTATCTGCACGCGCATTCGATCATGGTCGCGAACTGCTCGTCGCGCCGCGAGCCGCGGCCGACGTTGCCCGGATTGATGCGGTATTTATCCAGGGCCTGCGCGCAATCGGGGTACCGCGTCAGCAGTTTGTGGCCGTTGAAGTGGAAATCGCCGATCAGCGGAACCCGGCACCCCGAGCGTTCCAGTCGATCGCGGATCTGCGCCACGGCTGCGGCCGCCTCCGCGCTGTTGACGGTGATGCGCACCAGCTCCGAACCGGCCTCGGCAAGCTGCGCCACTTGACGCGTAGTGGCCTCGACATCAGCGGTGTCGGTGTTGGTCATCGACTGCACCACCACCGGTGCGCCGCCACCGATGGCCACATCTGCCACGCGCACCTGGCGGGTCCTGCGGCGGCGGAATTCAGAATCAGACATGGGAGAAACCACTATTCCAGTTTCAGGCGCGCCACGTCCATCCGGGTGTGCGCCGACAGGTCCACGGTCTTGTCCTTGTAGGTCAGGCGCACTCCGGCGGCATTGCCGACCACCACGTCGAAAGGCGGCTCGCCGCTGACGCTGCGGCGGCTGCCGGCCGGGTTGAGTTGCCCGAAGATGGTGTTGCCGTTGCGATCCTTGATTGCCACCCAGGATTCCTGGTCGAAGACCAAGCGCAGGGTGGCGCGCTCCCCCGGCTCGGCAGCTACGGCGTTGCCTGCGGCCGGTACGTGCTCGTCGGGTCGCGCAGCCTGCTCGACCGGAGCAATGACGGGTTGTTCCGGTGCCGGCTTCGAACTGCCACGGTTTCCGACCAGCATCGCAACCGCAACCACCACCGCAACCGCTGCGCCTGCACTCGCCGCCAGCACCAATCCTATCTTGCGGCGCCGTACCACCAGCGGGCCCGCAGCCGCGGCCTCCGGCTCGCTCGCCGGCGCCGGCGGATGGAGAATCCGGTCGGCCGCACGGATCAACGGATCCGGGTCGAGGTTGAGCCGCTTGGCGTAATTGCGGATGAACCCGTGGACAAAGACCGAACCGGTGAAACCCGAATAGTCGTCGCGCTCGAGCGCTTCTACCTGGCGCACCGTCAGCTTCAACTGGCGCGAGACGTCCCCGAGGCTCAATCCCTGGCGGCGACGTTCCATCAGCAGCGCCGCACCCGCACCGCCCGGCGCGGATAATTGCCCGTTTGTCGACACTTCATTCACTGAAACCGGCCCTCTTTGAATGCCTTGGTCTGGGCAGCGTCCGGGTAGCGGTTATTCAACTGCGTGCCGTAACTTCCCACTGCGTTGCGATCGCCGAGACTGTCGGCGATGCGCGCGCCCAGCCACAGCGCGTCCGGCGAAGGATTGGACACCACCTGCAGATGGCGGTCCAGCAGGTTACGTGCCCCCTGGCGATCGCCGCGCTTGAACTGGATTTCGGCAAGCTGATACAAGGCCTGCGGCTGGTTCGGTTGCAGCGCCAGGGCCTTGCGCAGCCAATCCTCCGCCTTCACGTCGTCGCCCTGCATGCGCGCGCATACGCCGGCGTTCGCGTAGGCATTCTCGGGAGTGGTGTAAAGCGGGTTTTTCAGTGCAGCCATGAAATACTTGTACGCTTCCTTCTCGCGTTTGCGCCGGCACAGGAACATGCCGTAATTATTGTTGGCCGCGGAATCGGTGGGATCGATCCTGAGTGCCCGTTGGAACGACTCCTGGGCCAGACGGTCTTCGCCCAGAGTCACGTACACCAAGCCGAGCTGGTTGTGCGCGGGCCCATAGCCGGGATCGGCCGCCAGCGCCTCCTTGAATTCCTCGACCGCCGTTTTCATCTGGCCGGCGCCGGCGTAAAGCGCGCCGAGTTCGGTATGAATGCGGGCGCGGTTCTGGATATCGGCGCGGGTCTGTTTGTCCGATGCGGAGTTCTGCCCCTGCGTTGCGCAACCGGCCAGGACGGCCAGTAGAGCGATTGTCACCAACCGGGTCATGCCGAGGCTTCCAGTGAGCGGCGCGGGCGGCGCTTGGTGCGGTCCTGCACCTGGCCGGCTAGCTGGCCGCAGGCGCCATCGATATCGTCGCCACGGGTCTTGCGGGTGGTCGTCACCAGACCCGCATGCATCAGCACCTCGCGGAAAGCGGCAATCCGTTCCGGGGACGAGCGCCGGAATCCGGAGTCTGGAAACGCATTGAACGGTATCAGGTTGAACTTGCAGTGCACGCCTTCGACGAGTGGGATCAGCTGCCTTGCATGCTCGACGCTGTCGTTGACCCCGTCGAGCATCACATACTCGAAAGTGACGAAATCCCTCGGCGCCACCTTGATGTAGCGTTTGCAAGCTCCCATCAATTCCTTCAGGGGATACTTCTTGTTGATCGGCACCAGCCGGTCGCGCAACTGATCGTCGGGCGCGTGCAGCGATACCGCCAGCGCCACCGGCAACTCCGCGGCCAGGCGGTCTATTGCCGGCACGATGCCGGAAGTGGACAGCGTGACCCGGCGGCGCGACAGACCGTAGCCGTTGTCGTCGAGCATGATTCGCATCGCGCTCACCACGCTGTCGAAATTGGCGAGTGGCTCACCCATCCCCATCATGACCACGTTGCTGATGACGCGCTCGCCCCTGGGATCGCGGCCGAGCGCCTTGTTGGCCCACCACAGCTGACCGATGATCTCGGCCACCGAAAGATTGCGGTTGAAGCCCTGGCGCCCGGTGGAACAGAACGCGCATTCGAGCGCGCAGCCGACCTGGGATGACACGCACAGCGTGCCGCGGCCGGTTTCGGGGATGAACACGGTTTCGATGCCGTTTCCGGTGCCGACCGAAAACAGCCACTTGCGGGTGCCGTCAGTCGCAGTGGCCTCCGACATGACCGACGAAGGCTCGACCACCGCGCATGCACCCAGTTTGGCGCGCAGATCCTTGGCCAGATCGCTCATGCGCCCGAACTCGGCCTCGCCGAACTGGTGGATCCAGCGCATCACCTGGCGGGCGCGAAACGGCTTTTCGCCGATCTCGGCAAAGAAACCGGCGAGCCGTTCAAAGTCGAAGTCCAACAGATTGACGGGCATCAGCGCGAATAGATGTTCATGGCCGGGAAAAAATACGCGATCTCCACCGCTGCGGTTTCCTTTGCGTCCGAGCCGTGTACCGCATTGGCGTCTATGCTATCGGCGAAGTCGGCGCGGATGGTGCCCTTTGCAGCCTTGTTCGGGTCGGTTGCGCCCATGAGGTCACGGTTCTTCTGGATCGCGCCTTCCCCTTCCAGTATTTGTATCATGACCGGACCGGAGATCATGAAGTTCACCAAATCGTTGAAAAACGGACGCTGCCGGTGCACCGCGTAAAATCCCTCGGCTTCCGCCTGCGACAGATGCAGCATTCTGGCCGCAACGATCTTCAAACCCCGGTTCTCGAACCGCGAATAAATCTGGCCGATCACGTTCTTGGCCACGGCATCCGGTTTGATGATCGAAAGGGTGCGTTCAAGAGACATCAAAAAACTCTCCAGTTGTTTGGTTTTTCGCGACAATTCATAAGGATAGCATGGCCCTCGAGCGAAAGGAATGACTTTGACACGCGCGTCGTCGGACTTATGCAGAGCTTCTCTAGAGCCGCAATTGAAGGACCGGAAATCGGTGATACGATCAGGCCGTCAGATGAAGACATAAATCCTCAATGAACGACACAGCGAACCCAAACAATGCGCCCGCCGGCGCGCCCACCCCGGAACAACTGAAACAACGCGCCAATCGGCGCCTGCTCGCCGCGCTGCTGCTGATCGGCGTGGCCATCGGCGGTCTGGCGCTGATGGAGCGTTGGCGTCAGCGGCCGTCGATCATCCCGCCGCCCCACGAACCCTCGCAGGCGCTGATTGCACCGCCGTCGCCGCAATCACCCGCCGAACCGGTCCAGGCCGATCATCCGGTACAGCCCCCGCCGCCGCCGCAGGTCGTCAATAACGAAAAGCTGGCCGCACCGGCCAGACCGGCCGCGGCATTGCCCGCGGACACCGCCAAAATTGCGGTCAAACCGGCGCCGGCGACAGGCGAGGCATACGTGGTGCAAGTTGGCGTGTTCATGTCGCCTGCCAATGCGCAGGTGCTGCAGCAACAGCTGCTCAAGGCCGGCATTCCCGCACGCACGCAAACGCGCGTGCAACTCGGTCCGTTCCAGGACCGGCGCGAGGCGGAAACGGCGCTGGCAAAGGTAAAAAAACTTGGCGTCAACGCGGTGCTGGTCGCGCCGCGTTGATACTTTTCATACTTATGACTTGACAGGATGAACAGGATTTACAGGAGAAACGTTATTTCTCGCTTCCATCATGTCCATCCCGTTAATCCTGTCTGAATCACCTTGTTGTTCACGAATACAGCAGGCCGGGCAGCCACAGCGAGATCGCCGGCACGTAGGTCACCAGCGCCAGGTAGGCAAGCAGTACCAACACCCAGGGCAGACAGGCGATCGACACTTCGGTCATTCCCATCCTGGCGATATGACTGGCGACAAACAGGTTCAGTCCCACCGGCGGATGGATCATGCCGATCTCCATGTTCACCGTCATGATCACGCCGAGGTGGATGGGATCGATGCCCAGCGATTTGGCGAGCGGCAGCAGCAACGGCGCCAGGATCAGGATGATCGAGCTGGGTTCCATGAATTGCCCGGCGAGCAGCAGGGCCACATTCACCGCCAGCAGGAACATCCACGGCGATAGCTGCTGATCCACCACCCACTGCGACAAAACCTGTGGGATCTGCTCGGAGGTGAGCAGGAAAGAGAAAAGGATCGCGTTGGTGATGATGTAAAGCAGCATGGCGCTGGTGTTCGCCGCCGACAGCAGCACTTTCGGCATGTCCCGGACCTTCAGTCCGCGATAGATGCAGACCGCCGCTATGAAGGAGTACACCGCTGCAACCGCCGCCGCCTCGGTCGGCGTGAAGATGCCGCCGTAGATCCCCCCCATCACGATCACCACCAGCATCAGGCCCCAGAATGCCTCCTTGAAGGATACCCAGACCTCCCGCGCCGAGGCGCGCGGCATGGTCGGGAAATTCTTTACCTGCGCGGTAACGTAGGTCACCAGCATCAGCACGCCGGCCAGCAGCAGCCCCGGCACCACTCCGGCCATGAACAGCTTGCCGGCGGACTCCGAAGTGCTGACCGCGTAGATAATCATCACGATCGAAGGCGGAATCAGGATGCCGAGCGAACCCGACGTAGCGATCACGCCCACCGCGAAACGTTTCGGGTAGCCGTGCTTGACCATTGCCGGCAGCATGATCGAACCGATTGCCACCACGGTCGCCGGACTCGAGCCGGAGATGGTGGCGAAGAACGCGCAGGCGAGAATCGCCGCCATTGCCAGCCCGCCGCGCATCCAGCCCACCAGCGCCAACGCGAAGCGGATGATGCGCGCCGCGATGCCGCCTTCGGTGAGCAGGGTTCCGGATAGCACGAAGAACGGCACCGCCATGATTGCGAAACTTTCCAGCCCGGTGAACAGGCGCTGCGACACGATGTCCACGGTGTCCAGCGCGAAGGATGAAAACAGCGCGAGGAAAGTGAGCACCGTCATTCCCAGCGCGATCGAAATCGGCGTCCCGGTCAACAGCAGCAACAGCAGGATCAGCAGGATGAGGGTTACGTTCACGCCCCCTCCTCGGCGGCGGACCCGTGCGCTGGAACCGGCAACACGCCGGTTCTGACGAAGCGCGCCATCACCTGCAGAAAGCGATAGCACATCAGCGCCGAACCCAGCGGGATGCACAGATACACCACCCACATCGGCCACTCCAGGTCCGGTGACACCTGGCCGGTGCCGTGGATAAACCACACCCAGCGCGCGCCCATGATGGCGATGGCCGCGGTGAAAAACGCCCCCAGCGATAGCCCCAGGACCACCAGCACGCGCTTCAGCCACGGCCGCGCGGCGTTGACCACGACATCGACGCCGATGTGGATGCCGGTGCGCACCCCGTAGGCGGCGCCGAATTTCGCCATCCAGATGAACAGATAGATGCAGAGTTCCTGTGCCCAGGAAAAATTCAGCGCCCCGGTGTAGTCCCACAACCAGAGGATGGCCGACGACTGCCTGTGGAGAACCGCAGCGAAAATGATGAGCGTGGCCGCCGCCATGAACGAGGCGATCAGCCATTCCTCGAGGCGATCGAGAACGCGATTGAAGATGCGACCCACTGGGCTTACTTCTTTTTGGCTTTTTCTGCTTCGACTGCGGCGGCAATTCGGTAGATCGCCTGCAGATTGTCCCTGCCGACCGTCTGTTCAAACTTCGCGTGCACCGGCAGCAGCGCTTCGCGCCAGCGTTTGCGCTCCGCCTCGCTGAGCACGTAGACCTCGGTCTTCTTCGATGCCCTCACTGCCGCGAGCGCATCCTCATTTTCCTTCTTGGCGATGTCACGCTCGTAAACGGTGGTTTCCCGCATCGCCTTCTCCAGCTGGGCGCGAACATCGGCCGGCAGTCTCTCCCAGAACTTCCTGTTCACGATCACCGCGTAAACGATGCAGCCGTGGTCGGAAATCGTCAGATGCGACTGCACCTCGTGCATCTTCTGCGTAAAGAGGTTGGAGACCGGGTTCTCGGTGCCGTCCACCACGCCCTGTTGAAGCGCGGAATAGACCTCGGAGAACTCCATCACCTGCGGCAGCGCGCCGAGCTGCCGCATCATCGCCTCCAGCACCTTGGACGACTGGATGCGCATCTTCAGGCCGCGGAAATCCTTGGGTTCCCGAAGCCTCCGGTTGGCCGAGAACTGCTTGAAGCCGTTATCCCAGTACGCCAGGCCCTTGATGCCGCGCGATTCAAGCTTTGCGAACAGCGCCTCGCCGGTCTCGCCGTCGGTGACGCGATCCACGGTCTCGATGTCGGGAAAGAGAAAAGGAAGGTCGAACACCTCGAACTCGCGCACGCCCAGCGGTCCGAACTTCGATACCGATGGCGCCAGCATTTGCACGGCGCCGAGCTGCAGCGCCTCCATCTCCTCGCGATCCTTGTACAACTGGCTGTTGGGATAGAGTTCGACCTTGACCCGGCCCGAGGTGTACTTTTCGGCGAGTTGTTTGAATTTTTCGGCCGCCTTGCCCTTGGGCGTATCGTTAGCCACCACGTGGCTGAACTTGATGACAATCGGATCGGCTGCGAATGCGGAAGTTGTGGCGGTAAACAGCAGCGCGGCGAGAACCAGTCTGATCATTTTCTGTGCGAGGCTCGGAATCCCGGCTTTTCTCCTTGATTGATTCTATCAGCGCTTCCACTCCGGCACGATGCCCTGCTCGTCGCTTGCAGCACGAAACGCCGCGGCCACGCCGATGCCCGGCACCCAGGCCAGCGCGTCGCCGATGAACAGCAGCGGCATGCGTTCGCGTTCCCAAGGCGGCACCGCAGTTTCCTGCAACAGGTTCTTCAGCGTGCGGCGCGGACGATCGTCCGCCGGCCGCATGCGCTCGCCGCCACTGCGGCCGCGCACGGTCGCGTCCTTCTGTGCAAAATGACGCGCGGCGATGCCTTCGCCGAGCGCCGCTCGCGCGCGCAGCACGCCCAGCCCGGCGGGCAACGGCAACTCCCTGCGGCCGTCCCATCGCGCGTTCCAGTCGACGGGCAGCGCGCCGGATTCCTCGACGATTCCCACCTGCCCGCGGAAGCAACGCAAGCCGTGGCTGCCGAAGGACACGTGGACTTCAGAGTCCGCGCCGGCAGCGCGGCACTGCCGCAATGCCTCTTCCAGCCTTGCCCTGTTTGGCATCGGCAGCCCGCGGCTGGCGAACAGCCGGCGCAGGAGATTCAGCGAGCGCGCATCGGAAAGTCCGCGCAGGCTCTCAACGGGGACCACGCCGTCGTCAAACGCATGCGCGTCGAGCGCGGCCAGTTCCTCGGCAAGCTCCGAATAATCGGCCAGGTTGCGAGTGGCGCGCGAAAGCGTCTCGCGATAGGCGGGAAAGCGGGCCTCCAGACGAGGCAGCAGCTCGTTGCGCATGAAATTGCGGTCGTGGCGCGAATCGGCGTTGCTGTCGTCCTCGATCCACTCCAGCTTGCGCGCCTTTGCGTATGCCTCGATCTCGTTGCGCGTCACTTCGAGCAGCGGACGCAGAATACAAGGATGAAGGATGAGGGCGGAACGATGAAGAGAAGATGCTCCCGAATTTCTTACATCCACGCCGGTGCGCAATACCGGCATCGCCGCCAGGCCTTTGGGTCCGGCGCCTCGCAGCAGTTGCAGCAGAAACGTCTCCACTTGGTCATCGAGATGATGAGCCAGTGCGACGAAGTCGGCCTCGAGCCCGCCGTATGCCTGATATCGCAAGTTGCGTGCCGCCGCTTCCACGCCGCTGCCGTCACGCGGTACCCGCACCCGCCGCACGGCCAACGCAACGCCGCACGCCTGGCACAGCGCGTTGCAGAACGTCTCCCATTCCAGCGCATGCGCGCTGATCTGGTGATTGACGTGGACCGCCGACAACGCCAGCCGCAAGTCGTAGCGCAACCGCCCGAGCATGTCGAGCAGCACCACGGAGTCCACCCCGCCGCTCAGTCCCACGGCGACACGCCGGCCGCGCACCGCGTGCGTTTCCAGTACGGCAGCGACGATCTGCAGGAGCCGCTCGGTCATGGTCGGGTAAATGAAAAATTACAACCTCAAAACAAGATACCCCGCGGAGGCGGGGTATCGGGGAAAAATTCGCGCCGCGCAGACTCTCTCAACGAACCGCGATCTCCTTGAACTTGCCGTAGGCCATCAGGCGTTCGAAGCGCGTCTCGATCAGCTCCTCGATCGGCTTCTTCTGCGCTTCGGCCAGCGCCTCCTGCAACGCCTTGCGTAGCGTCTGCATCATGGTCGCCGGGTCGCGGTGCGCGCCACCGAGGGGTTCGGCGACCACGCTGTCCACCAGACCCAGCGTTTTCAGCCGGTTGGCCGTAATTCCCAGCGTCTCGGCCGCGTCCGGCGCCTTGTCCGCGCTCTTCCACAGGATCGAGGCGCAGCCCTCGGGCGAAATCACCGAGTAGATCGAATAATGCAGCATCAGCGTCACATCGCCGACCGCGATCGCCAGCGCTCCGCCGGATCCGCCTTCGCCGATGATGGTGACCACCACCGGCACGCGCAATTCCGCCATCACGTACAGATTGCGGCCGATCGCCTCAGACTGGCCGCGCTCCTCGGCGCCGACGCCCGGGTAGGCGCCCGGTGTGTCCACGAAAGTCATCACGGGAATACCGAATTTCTCCGCGAGCCGCATCAGCCGCAGCGCCTTTCGGTATCCCTCCGGCTTGGGCATGCCGAAATTCCGGTAAAGCTTGTCCTTGGTGTCGCGGCCCTTCTGATGGCCGATCACCATCACCGTCTGGGCCCCGAAATGCGCCAGACCGCCGATGATCGAAGGATCTTCCGCAAAGGCACGATCGCCCCGCAGTTCTTCGAAGTCGGTAAAGATGTTCTGGAAGTAGTCGAGCGAGTATGGACGCTGCGGATGGCGCGCCACCTGCGAAATCTGCCAGGCAGATAGCTTGGAGTAAATCTCCCTGGTTAGCGTGCTGCTTTTCTTCTGCAGGCGCGAAATTTCCTCCGATATGTCTACGGCGGAATCGTCCTGCACGTAACGCAGCTCTTCGATCTTCGATTCCAACTCGGCGACAGGCTGTTCGAATTCGAGGAAGGTGGTTTTCAACTGGGCCATTATTTATGGTGGCGCCATGCTCGTCGCAGCGCCCGATTTGTAGCGGCGCCGTATTGTAGCGTGTCGCGTCCGTCCGGACCTTACTTGCCGTACTGGCCCGTCAGATAGTCCACGATTTTCTGCGCGTCCGTCTCCGCGATCGGCGCGCCCATCACCTTGATCATCTTGTTGACCGAGGCCTCCCAGCCCTTGCGGTCGAGAAACGGCGAATTCATCGGAATGTAGTCAAGGCTGTGGCACATGACGCAGTTGGCCTCCACCAATGCTCTGCCGGGCCCATCCCTGAGACGCAACTGGCTTTCCTGTGCCAGCGCCGGCGCAGCCGCAAACAGCAACAGCGCGATTATCGTGCGCATACGCAACTCCTACGTGATTTCGATGTTGATCCGCTGTACCACGTTGTTGTGGTAGCCGGCAGGGTTGAAGATAAGATCGAAAGTCTGCGTGGACCCTGCGCGATTCGTCGCCTTGGCCATGAGGGTAAGGCTGCCGGCACGCCCGGGCATGAAACGATGCGACCACTGGCGCCAGGAGAATCTTCCCAGGTCGGCGGCGAGTTGCGCTGCGCGCCAGTTCCTGCCGCCGTCCTCGGAGACTTCGACGGTAGCGATCCCGAATCCGCCGTCCCAGGCCACGCCGGCGACCGTGATCTCCTGCCCAAAGGCAAATTTCTGCCCCTCTTCGAGATTGGTGACCAGGGAATTCACCACCATTTCCGTTATCGGCGTATTGACTTCGGTTTCCTGCGACACGAAACGATCGACCAGCGGAAACTTGCCCTTGGGAATGCGGTACGCCGGATTCATCCAGAATCCCTGGTAGGGCTGCGTGGTCGCCGCAATCGAGGTGAGATGCTTGATCCAGTACGTCGCAGTCCAGCCCGGCACCACGATGCGGGCGGGAAAGCCGTTCCAGTGCGGCAGTTTTTCCCCGTTCATCTCCAGCGCCACCAGGGCGTTCTCGTCCATCGCCTTCCATGCCGGAATGCTCTTCACGAAATCCGGCGTCTTGTCGAGCGCGCCTTTGTCGGCGCCATCGAATACGATCTCGAGCGCATCTTTCCTCACGCCGGCTTTGGCCAACAGATCGCGCAGCCTCACGCCGCGCCATCTGGCATTGCCGATCGCGCCATGGCCCCATTGCACGCCGGGCACATGCGGCTGCGACAGCCCGCGCCGGTTGCCGGAGCACATGCACACCGCCGCGACTTCGACTTGCTCGAAGTCGCGGGACAGTTCCTCGTAGGTGATCTCGAACGGCTTGTCCAGCGCGTCCCCTGTAACAGCGAGTTTCCAGCGCTGCTGACTCACCTGCGGAATGTCGGCAAGGTGGTAGCGCACGAAAAAGGCGTCGTTCGGCGTGAACGCCTCGTTGAAGAAACGCACCGGCGTTTCGAAGTTCGGCGGTCGGATGGATTTCCTGATCAGCGGCAGCTTACCCGGCAGCGCTGCAAGTTGCGCCGATTGAAGTGCGCCCGACGGCAATGCCGCAGGCCCGAGACTGTGCGCCGCAGCTGCCGAATTGACGCCGCGCATGCCGCCGGCGAGCAGCAGGCCGCCGGCCGAAACCTTCAGGAAATCACGTCTGGTTTGCATGCGTCCTCCAAAATGCATTGCCCGCCCGTGTTCAAAACAGCACGCCGGCCTGGCCGCGCGGGTCGTTGGCGCTGGTAATGCGCCCGGTTTTCTTGTCGAAATACACCGCCTGCATGTTACCCCACTTGCGCCGCCCCTCTTCCACCGTATGCCCCTTGGTCGTGAGCGCCCCGATCCACTGCTGCGAAAATGCGCCCGGCTCGATCTCGACGCGGTCGGGCAGATACTGATGGTGATAGCGCGGCACGCCGACCATGCGCTGCAGGTCGAAGACCGGCTGGTCCACGTAGGCGAGGATTCCCTCCAGCACCATCGAGATGATGCGCGAGCCTCCTGGCGTGCCGAGCACCAGCACGCCGCGCTCGTCCTCGACGAACGTGGGCGACATCGACGACAGGGGTCGCTTTCCCGCCTCGACGGCGTTGGCCTCGTTGCCGACCAGCCTGTAAATATCCGGCACGGACGGCGCCAGAAAAAAATCGTTCATGTGGTTGTTCAGCAGCACGCCGGTGTCGCCGGCGACGAAACCCGATCCGAAAGGCGCATTCACCGAAAGCGTTGCGGCAACGCGATTGCCCTCGGCGTCGATTACCGAAAAATGCGTGGTGTCCTTGCCCTCTGCGGCCGCATCCGCGATTTCGGCGAGCGCACCGCTCGGCGTGGCGCGATCGGGGTCGATGGATGCTGCGCGTTGTCTTGCGTATTCGCGCGAAGCAAGCTTCTCCACCGGCACCGCGACGAAGTCGGAGTCCCCCATGTAGCGGGCGCGGTCGTGGTAGCCACGCCGCAACGCCTCCACCGTGTAGTGCACGCGCTCGGTGTCGGAAAACGTCGCCAGCGCCATCGGCTCGAGGATGAACAGGCTCTGCGCCAGCACCAGCCCGCCCGAAGACGGCAGCGGCGCGGACGTGATGGTCGCGCCGCGGTAGCGGAACTTGACCGGCGGCCGCTCCACCACGCGATAGCTCTCCAGGTCGGATAGCTCCCATAACCCGCCGCCAGCGCGCACCGCCTCCACCAGCCGGCGGGCGAAGTCGCCGCGATAGAAGCCCTGGCGGCCCTGCCCGGCAAGCATGCGCAGCGTGCGCGCCAGTTGCGGCTGCTTCACCACGAAGCCCGCACCGACCGCTTTGCCGTCGTCGAGAAATATGCGCGCTGCGTTGACGTCCGCTTTGAGCAGCGCCTCGCGATAACCCGTGGCCCAGAGGTAGCGCGCGTCGGCGGGAAAACCCTGCTCGGCGAGCCGGATCGCCGGCTGCAACGCGCGCGCCAGCGGCAGCCTGCCGTAGTGGCCGGCGACCCAGTCGAGCGCCGCCGGCATGCCGGGGATGCCCGCGGCGGTCGGGCCTTCGAGCGAAGCCTTCTGTCTCGGCCGGCCGTTTTCGTCGAGGAAGAACTCGCGGGTGGCCTTGGCCGGCGCGGTTTCGCGCGCATCGACGAACACCTCGAAAGCGTCGGCGCCACGATGCAGCAAAAAGAATCCGCCGCCGCCGATCCCCGACGCAAACGGCTCGACCACCGCCAGCGCAGCGGCCACAGTCACTGCCGCGTCGAACGCATTGCCGCCGGATTTCAGGATGTCGCAGCCAGCCCGGGTGGCGAGCGGGTGTGCAGAGGCGATGCCGCATTCCTGCGCCGACGCGGGACCCTGCACCAACCCCGCCAACAGTGCGACGACAAACGCGAACCGCAGTACCGATCCGGAACAAAAACGTTTCATACGGGAATTGTAAGAGAAGGACGATATTTCACTATGTTGTAAAATGCGCGCTGCGACCGGGGCGTGCGTGCACGCACGGCAAAATTAACGGCCACGTGGCGGAAAACCCGATCAGGTATTTGATCTTTATCCTGACACGCCACCTCTCACGTCGTCACCTCCTCGATGAAAGGGAGGAACGGATATGTCTCGGCAATGCCGCGAAACTTCCTCAGAAAATCGCCGCGCATCGGCTGCAATCCGTTGTCACCCTGGAACTTGGCGGTGAACGCGCCGGGGAATTCGCGGCGCATCATCGAGCTCACCTCGCGGATGTGCGCGTCCGTATCCACGTCGATGAAGCGTCGGGAATCCTTGTGCGCCGGGTCGAAGTAGATTTCCGATTGCGCGTCGTTGCGCGGAACCGTTACCACCGGCGTGTCGGTCCATTTGAGCCGGGCGACCAGCTGCAATTCACCCTTGCGTCCCTGCGGGGTGCGGAAAGCCCAGATGTAGTCCGGGTAATCGGCACGCATCTCCCCCATTTTCTTGCGGTCGGAGAGCAACCACCCGATGCGGCCTTCCTTCATGTCTTCATCGAATTTCTTCCAGTAATAGAACACGTCCATCCGCTCCTCCTTTCGTTCTCCCGGCGTGATGTGCAAGGGGCACCCTTCGTCCCTTGTCCTGCGCCGCAACGACTGATCGCGACGCGATCGTTACGGTTCCAATCCGTTTCCTGTTTTCCTTTGCGTACCCCTCAAGGACACCCGTCGAGCCGGTATTGAAAAGAATCCTTTGCGTTTCACGCGTTTGCACCGTTGCAATTCAAGCAGGTTTCTTGACGCGGAACAAGGCGGCATACAGCGCGGGCACGAACAGCAGCGTGAGGATAGTGGCGGAAATCAGGCCGCCCATGATCGCGACCGCCATCGGCCCCCAGAAATTCGACCGCGACAGCGGAATCATCGCCAGCGCGGTGGCCAGCGCGGTCAGCACGATCGGCCTGAAGCGCCGCACCGTGGCCTCGACGATCGCCTCCCATCGCGAATGGCCGGCCTTGATGTCCTGCTCGATCTGGTCAACAAGGATCACCGAGTTGCGCATGATCATGCCGAACAGCGCGATCACGCCCAGGTTGGCGACGAAGCCGAAGGGCACGTTCCATGTCAGCAGGATGAAGACCACGCCGATCAGGCCAAGCGGGGAAGTCAGCAGCACCATGACCGTCTTCGAAAAGCTCTGCAACTGGATCATCAGCAGCGTGAGCACGACGATCAGCATCATCGGCATGACCGCGATAATCGAATTCTCGCCCTTGGCGCTTTCCTCGATCGCCCCGCCCATGTCGATGCGATAGTGCTGAGGCAGCGTCGCCCGCAGCCGGTCCAGCTTCGGGTCGAGCTGCAACGAAACCACGGGAGCCTGCACGTCGCCGCGGATGTCGGCGCGCACAGTGACGGTGGGCTGGCGGTTGCGCCGCCAGATGATTCCCTCTTCGAAGTCGTAGGCGATCTCGGCAATCTGCGTCAGCGGGATCCACTTGCCGGACTGCGTCGGTACATTGGTTTCGCCGAGCTTGCCAGGGTCCAGCCGTTCCGCGGTTTCCGCGCGCGCCAGTACTTCGATCAGTTCGTCCGTCTCCCGGTACTGCGTGATGCTGAACCCGGTGAGAATTGAATTGAGCACGGTGGAGAGGCCCTGCGAGCTGACTCCGATCACGCGCGCCTTGTTCTGGTCGATCCGCAGCCGGATGGTCTTGACCTGCTCGTTCCAGTCAAGGTGCACGTTCTGCGTATTCGGATGCGCGCGCACCGCTTCTGCCACGTCGAGTGCAATCCTGCGCACCGCGGGGATGTCGTTGCCGACCACGCGGAACTGCACCGGATAGCCCACCGGGGGCCCGTTCTCGAGACTGTTGACGCGGCCGCGCAGCAGCGAGAAATCCGTCTCGAGGATGCGGTTGAGCTTCTCGACCATGATTTCACGCGCCTTGTTGTCCCTGGTGACGATCACGAACTGGGCGAAATTCGGATGCCCGAGTTGCTGGTCCAGCGGCAGGTAAAAGCGCGGGCTGCCGTTGCCGATGTAGGCGACGTAGTTCTCGACGTTCGCGTCGCCCTTGAGCTTGTCCTCGAAGCGCCTGACCTGCACCTCGGTGGCCTGGAAGGACGCGCCCTGCGGCAGCCACAGATCCACTATTAATTCCGGCCGATTGGAAGACGGGAAAAACTGCTGCTGCACGAAGCGCAATCCGAACATGGATAGCGCGAATACTGCGACGGTTACAAGAATGACGGTCTTGCGCCAGGCCACGCACCAGTTAACCAGCGCGCGGAAACGGCGGTAGAACGGACGGCCATAGACGTCGGCGTCATGCGCAGCCGGCGATCCGGGCGCCGGAATCAGCCGTGGCAGGGCACGATGCAAAGGCCCGACAACGAATTTCTGGAACAACGAAGGCTGCGCGGCGGCATGCGCCATGTCCGGGAGCAGCTTGTAGCCCAGATAGGGGATGAACAGCACCGCCACCACCCAAGACACCAGCAGCGCGATGGTGACCACCGCAAAAATCGAAAAGGTGTACTCGCCGGCGGAAGATTTGGCGAAACCTACCGGCATGAAGGCGGCGGCGGTGATCAAGGTGCCGGTCAGCATCGGAAATGCCGTCGATGTGTAGGCGAAGCTGGCCGCTTTCACCCGATCCAGACCCTGCTCCATCTTGGTTGCCATCATCTCCACCGAAATGATGGCGTCATCCACCAGCAGCCCGAGCGAGATGATCAGCGCACCCAGAGAAATCCGCTGCAGGTCGATGCCGTAGAGTTTCATCATCAGGAAGGTGACGGCCAGCACCAGCGGGATGGACAGCGCCACCACCAGTCCGGTGCGAAATCCCAAGCTGAAGAAACTGACCGCGAGAACGATCACCACAGCCTCGAACAGGGTCTTCATGAACTCGTCCACCGAGCGCCTCACCACCTCCGGCTGGTTCGAGTAGTGGTGGACCTCGATTCCGACCGGGAGCTCGAGCTTGATGCGCTTGAAGGCGGTGTCGAGGTCCTTGCCGAGATCCAGGATGTCGCCACCCTTGGCCATGGAGACCGCCAGCGCGATGGAGTCCTGCCCCATGTAGCGAACTTTCTGCGTGGGAGGATCGACGTAACCGCGATGAATGTGGGCAACGTCGCCGAGGCGGAACAGCCGGCCGCCGGCCTGGATGCCGATTTCGCGGATGCTTTCCACGGAGTCGAAGCTACCGGAGATGCGCAGGTACATCCGGTCGGACCGGGTGTCAATCGAGCCCGCCGGCGTCATGGCGTTCTGGGCCCGCAGTACCTCGAATATCGACAATGGATCGATGCCGAGCGTCGCCAGTTTCCGGTGGGAGACTTCAACATAGATCTTTTCTTGCTGGTCGCCGATGATCTCGGCCTTGGCGACATTCGGAACCCGCAGAATTTCCTTGCGTACCTCCTCGATGTAGTCCTTCATTTCCGCGTAGGAGTAGCCGTCGCCGGTGAATGCGTAGATGTTGCCGAATACGTCGCCGAATTCGTCGTTGTAGAAAGGCCCGATCACCCCGTTCGGAAGCATATTGCGCATGTCGCCGATTTCCTTGCGCACCAGGTACCAGGCGCGCGGGACCTCCTTCGGCACGGTCGCATCCTTGAGGGTAACGAAGATGATGGTCTCGCCCGCCCTGGTGTACGAGCGCACGTTGTCCAGAAACGGCGTCTCCTGCAGCTTCCTTTCCAGGCGCTCGGTGACCTGCTCCTCCATTTCCCGCGGCGAGGCCCCGGGCCAGATCGCCCGCACCACCATGAGCTTGAAGGTAAAATCCGGGTCTTCGGCCTGGCCCAGCCGGAGATAGGAAAAGACCCCGGCCGCGAACAGGGCCAGCATGAAAAAGAGCACCAGTGACTGGTGCTCCAGGGCCCATTCCGAGAGGTTGAATCCCCTCATCGCACAGCCTTCTCGGCCTGCGTTGGCGTTCCGCCGTCTCCGGCAATGCGGACTTTCTCGCCGGCAAAGAGTTTGTGTACGCCGGCGCGCACCACGATGTCTACCGGCTTCAGGCCGGAGAGGATGGCGACCTTGTCCTCCACATACTCACCGACTTCGACCCGTACCAGCTTCACCTGGCTGGTGGCGGGGTCCACCACCCACACCGCCGGCTTGCCGTCATCCTGAAACAGCGCGGTGGCGGGCAGCAGCATCGTCGCGCCGCGCTGGATTCCCTTCAGATAGACATTCGCTGTCATGCCCAGACTCACGCCCGGATCGGCGTCGAGAATGGAAATCCTGGCGGCGTAAGTGCGGGTAACCGGATCGGCCGACGGACTCACCTCGCGAACCTTGCCGCGATAGGTTTTCGAGGGGTCCGCCCACAGGGTAACGGTGATCTCCCTCGCCACATCCAGATCGGCGAGCCGATTCTCCGGAATACTGATGACCACTTCCTTCTCGTCGGTGCGCGCCAGCTTCATGATCGTCTGGCCGGCGGCCACTACCTGGCCCACTTCCGCCAGGATCGCGGTGACGACACCTCCATGGTCGGCGACCAGTTCGGTGTAACCCGCCTGGTTCCTGCTGACAGAGAGCTGCGCCTGTGCCTGCTCGAGCCTGGCCTTGGCAACGTTGAAGGCATTCAGCCGGCGGTCGTACTCGGCCTGGCTGATGAAATTCTTCTTCAGCAGATCGGCATAGCGTTCGAGTTCGGCTTTGGTCTGCTCGAACTCCGACTTGGCGGCTTCGAGCTGGGACTGTGCACTCCGGGTATTGAGCCGCTGGTCTTCGGGGTCGAGCCGGGCGAGCACGGCGCCGGCGCGTACCGAACTGCCGACTTCGACATTGCGCGCCACGATCTTGCCAGCAACGCGGAAGCTCAGGTTGGTCTCGTAGCGCGCCCGCACCTCGCCGGAGTAGGCGACGTCCCCGTCAGCCGCATCCACACTGACGCGCACGACATTGACCAGCCGTGGCTGCGGCGCACTCTCCTGCTTTTTGTCACAGGCGGCGGCAATCGCGATCAGGGCGCCCAGCAATACGGCACGGACCGCGGTTGAGTGCGGCGGCCGGGCGCCGGCTGCGCGATTCATTCTTGCACCGGAGGAAGGTTGGACTCGAGGACCATGACTGAACCGCCGGCTTTTTCTGTGGCGTCAGAGCACCACGGTGACCGGCTGTCCCGGTTTGAGCAGCGCCGCCTGCGCAGGATTCGGCCGGACCTCGACCATGTAGCGCAGCGCTTCCAGGCCTTCGGTTTGCCGCTGCGGCTGCGCAAACGGCGAAATATGCGTCACTGTGGCCCGGACCGGCGTGCCGCACGGCTCGCATATGAGCGTCACGCTGCGGCCGTTCTGCAGATGTGTCGCCACCGCAAGCGGCACCGCAAAGCGTACCGTTATCTTGTCGACCGGCAGGATCGCAACCACCGGCGCCCCCGCCGGAACCCAGTCGCCCTGCGCATACAGCGTTTCGACGACCACGGCGTCCGCGGGCGCGTTCGCCGATTTTTGCGCCAGCTTCAATTGCGTCTGCGCCACCTGCGTCTTGAGTCTTTCAATTTCAGCCGTATCCCCTGCCGGGCCCCGGCGGCGCCTCTGCAATTCCACCAGATGTTTCTTCGCCGCATTGTACGCGGCGACTTCGCTTTCATCGGCCAGCGAGAACAGCGTCGTACCCTCGGTCACCTTGGCGCCGCGCTTGGCCGCCAGCTTGGAAAGGTTTCCCGAATACGGCGCGGCCAGGCGGATGGTTTCCCCTTGCGCGTATCCCTGGAATCTGCGCACATCTTCATGCTGGCACGCGGCGACGAGCGCCGTAATCGCCAGCACGACGCCGCCGCGCAACAACCCGATACGCGAAGAGAATGCGCCGCTCACCTGGCGCCGTCCTTGAGCAGCGCGTTGATCTCGGCGAGGTCGGCCTCGGCGAGCTTGCCCACCGCGGCCTTGAGCCGCAGCTGGTTCAGGACCGTGTTGTAGAGCGCCTGCGCCAGGTCGCGCCGCGCGATACTCAGTTGCTGCTCGGCGTTGAGCACGTCCACCGCGGTGCGCACCCCGACTTCCTGGCCAAGCTTGGTCGACTCCAGTTGCAGCTGGGTGGAGCCCACCGCCTGTTGCAGGGCCTTGACCTGGGCCAGGCCCGAGGTCACCCCCAGGTAGGCCTGGCGGGTTTGTAAGGCGGCGCTGCGCCGGGCGTTTTCCAGGTCCTGGCGGGCGCGCTCCCGGTTGGCCACCGCTTCGCGAACCTGGGAGCTGATCGCACCCCCCTGGTAGAGCGGCACGTTAAGCTGCACCCCGATCACCAGGGCGCGCAAGTCGCTCCCAATGCCCTGGGCCGAGGAGCTGGCGTAGTTCTGGGTGAGCGAGCCCACCGCATCAAGCGTGGGCCGGTGCCCGGCGTTGGTGCGTTCGATCTCGCGGGCGGCCAGTTCCACGCTTTGCTGGGCGGCCGCAATCTGCAGGCTGGACTGGTAGGCCTGTTCGACCCAGGCGTTCATCTCGGCGGGCTGCGGGGCGTTGAGCGTCACCGGGGTGATCAAGCCCGCGAGCTCGCCCACGGGCTTGCCCACCAGCTGTTCAAGGGCGCGGTTTTTGACCTCCACGTCGTTCTGCGCCACCAGCTCCTGGGCCACCACCAGGTCGTATCGGGCCTGGGCTTCGCGCGAGTCGGTGATGGTGGCGGTACCGACCACGAAGTTGCGCTTGGCCTGCTCGAGCTGTTGGGCCACGGCGAATGCGCAGTGACCCGCTGCAATGACCAGCATCAGTGTCAGTGACGTGATTGTGGATATCTTCATGTTCCGGATTTCCTGTTTTTCAGGTGTGCCAGCTACCGCATTGGCGCAGCGCCGGTTTGGTTTTTGATCGGTGGTCCGGCGCTGCTCGACCGCAGACGGACTTCAGAACACGAAGCGTTCCGGCTGCTTGACGTTCCTGAGCGGCGGGATGCTGGTTTCGAACAGGCCCACCGAATTGAATGCTCCGGCGGCAACCCTGTTGATAAGCGTTGCCGTCATCACTGGTTCATCGCCTACGACCGCGAGCAGCCGACCATCGTCGGCGAGCTGGTGCCGGAAGGACTCCGGCAACACCGCTACCGAACCGGTCAGCAAAATGGTGTCGTAAGGCGCCAGTGCCGGCCACCCTTCGGCCGCGTCGCCGATGAGGAGCTGCACATTCCCGAATCCATGCCCCGCAAGTTTGCGCGCGGCGGACTGACTGAACTCGGGGATTCTTTCCACGCTCACCACCTGGCCGCCCAGTCTCGACAGCAGCGCGGTGACATAGCCGCTCCCGGTTCCTACCTCGAGGATCTTGTCGGTCTTGCGGATGCCCAGTTCCTGCAGCATGCGCGCTTCGACCTTGGGCGCGA
>CAYNFN010000242.1:0-2607 GCA_964396485.1 uncultured Alcaligenaceae bacterium | reverse complement strand
ATCACCATGTTCTATTCGAACTGCGACAAGGTCTGCCCGCTGATTGTAGAAACGCTCAAGATGACCGAGGACGCGCTCGGCGAAGCCCAACGCGGCCAACTGCGGGCCGCGCTGATTTCTCTCGACCCGGCACACGATACTTCAGCGCGGCTCAAGACACTGGCGGCGCAGCGACGCATTGACGAATCCCGCTGGACGCTGCTGACCACGGACGCGAAAACCGTGCGAAAGATCGCCGCCCTCCTCGGCGTTCAATACCGGCAGCTCAAAAACGGAGAGTTCAACCATTCCAGCGTCCTCATCCTGCTGGACCGCGACGGACGCGTGCTTGCGCGCACTACGAAGCTGGGTGCGGTCGATGCGAATTTTGTCGCGGCAGCGCGCAAAGCATTGGCGCAATCGGGGCGATCCTGATGCCGAAGTCCCCCGGAACAATTGTCGTGTGGGATCTGCCGGTGCGGATTTTTCACTGGGCGCTGGTCGCAATTTTTTTCACGGCCTATTTCACCGGTGAGGATGCCCCGCCGTTGCACGAATGGATGGGTTACGCCGTCCTGGCGCTGGTGATCTTTCGGATCCTCTGGGGCTTCACAGGCTCAGAGCATGCGCGCTTTACCGATTTCGTTCGCGGGCCGGGAGAGGTTTTACGCAACCTGCGCGACATCTTGTTGATGCATCCCAAGCGCTATCTCGGCCACAGCCCGGCCGGCGGCGCGATGGTGGTCCTGCTGCTGGTCATGCTTGCGGCGACGACCGTGACCGGAATCATCGGCGAAGAGCAGTACGAAAAGGCGACGCCGAGCGCTACCGCGGCGACGGGTACGGACGAGCATGAGCAGGAAAGCGACGGCAATGGCGAACAACGCGGCGAGGAAAGCCCAATCGTCGAGGCGCATGAAGTACTTTCCAACCTGACACTGGCGCTGGTACTGCTACACATTGCGGGATTGATCCTCTCCAGCTTCACCCACAGGGAGAACCTGATCGCCTCGATGTTCAGCGGCCGCAAAAAGCCATAACGACCGGTTCGCGGCGGCCGGCCAGTAGAATGGACCTTCTCTACTTCACGGTAATCGCTGTCGGGCTGTACTTCCTCGCCGACTGGCTGCTCGATCGGGCCGAACGGGCGCGCGGCGCACGCTTCAAGCACCGCGACATGATCTATTTCGGCATCATCCTCACAATTGCGCTGCTCACTTTCTCGCTGGTCAACGGCCTGCACCGCATGGGCTGAAGCTTCGTGATCACGAGAATCGCGCCGCAGATTGCATCAGTCCGGTAGCGCGACGATTTACGCGTTCGCGCCCGCTGCCGCCGCCCGGTCTACCGTGCGGCACCAGCCGGCGAACGCACCGGCCCGCGGGCCAGAACGCGCAACACGATCACCAGGAACATCAGCCCGCCGATCACTGCGATCAGGCCACCCAGGCCCATCAGGCCCATGCCGGCGATTTTTTCGATCCCGTCGAGGCCCTGCGCGGCGCCCGCCACTTTGCGCTGCACACCATAGCCGCCGGACCAGACCAGCCCGGCGATGTGCAACATCTGCCCGGCGCCATACAGCCAGGCCTGCCAAGTGGCGGCGCGCGGCGGCGGCGCGGCGAAACCCAGCCGCGGCAGCAGCAGATAGACCAGTCCCATGAACGCGAGCGTCACACCGACGATACTGCCGTGGTAATGCGCGGGCACCTTGACGTTTGAGCCGTCGATGGCAAGACCGATCAGCCCGCCGAACGCGAACAGCGCGAGTGACATCATCAGCGCAGTGCGCAGCGGCCGCTCGTCAGCCTGCGCCGGTGCGGCGCGCGCCAGCGCGACCGCCACGGCAATCCCGATCGGCAGGATGGTCAGCCCGCCGCCGAAACGCATCAACCAGGTGAGCAACCGGTGATGCTCGACGGAAGTGACCTCGTAGGCGAGATAGATCACCGGGGTGAGAAACACCGATGCCAGCGCCACCAGGAGCAACAGCAGCGCCACCCGCGGCGTCAGCGGCAGCGGGCAGCCCGACTCGCTGGCAAGCCACAGCCAGGCGACGAACATCTGCGGGGTCCAGGTGAACTGCAGCACATGGCCGCCGCCCCAGAACAGCAGCTCGTAGTAGGCCTTGCCGTCGAGCGCCGCGGGCAGTTCGGCCCATGACCAGGCGAACGCGGCGATCGCCACCGCGGTGGATACCGCGGCCGCATTCAACCCGAAGCGCAGCACGCCCGCGCCATCGAGCCGCGCACCGATCCGCGGCACCGCGCCCAGACTGCGCAGAGTAAGCAGCGCCACGCCAGCCGCGAACACCATCAGCCCGGCGAGGAAAAGCGGGCTTTCCAGCACCGGCACGTACTTGCTCATCACCGGTACCGGCTGGCCGACGAACGGGGAGACCGTCATCAGCGCCGCGCCCGTCGCCGCGGTCGCCAGCGCGCCCCAACCCAGGCGCAGCCAGCCCGGTGTGCAGTTCAGACTCCAGAATGCGCCGGCGAAGGCGAGAAACCACACCAGCACCGACAGGTCCACGTGCACCACCAGCGCGACGCGGAAGAAATCCACCAGCGGGAACACGTTCTGCACGTAGGGCGTGCGCGAAGCCACCAGCAGCAGCGAGAACACGCC
>CAYNFN010000241.1:0-4653 GCA_964396485.1 uncultured Alcaligenaceae bacterium | reverse complement strand
AGGCCGGCGTCCACCTCGGTCGAAACCCGTCCCCTGACATGCTTGAGGATCTCGCAGCCGAAGTTGACCGAGAGCTTTTCCATCAGCGCTTCGGCCTTGGCGGAACGGTCGCCCCTCGCATTCATACCGAAAGCGAGCGCGTCGTCCACCAGCGGCCGGTACGCGGGGTTCTGCGCCGCCTGGTAAAGCAGCGATGGATTGGTGGTGGCGTCCTGCGGCTTCACCCGCGCGATGGAGTCGATGTCGCCGGTGTCGGCCACGATGATCGAATGTTTTTTCAGCGATTCGAGCAGGTTCATGGTTGGCACCCTCCTGATGGTCCGTAACGGCAGATTCTATAGCGGCTGGGCGATTCGCCGAATTACTGACCCAACCGGTAAATAGTGCGCATCGTTTTCCCCCCTCTCCCTCCGGGACAAGGGAACACTTGAAGCGGAGCAGAGGGTTGGGGTGAGGGAATAACACCGGCAAAAGCCCCCTCATCCTGTCCTTCTCCCGGAGGGAGAAGGGACTCAACAGGTGTCGCAGTGCGCACTATCTTAGCGTTCTCCTCAATAACTGATACACACCTAGTATGGCCACTTCCAGTTTCGGATCTCCGGCATGTCTTCGCCGTGTTCGGCGATGTATCGCTTATGCTCGGCCCGCTTGTCGCGCATCGCCTGCTTGAGTTCCGCAGCGCGGTGGGCGATTTTCGGCAACCGATCCACCGCGTCCATCACCAGATGGTAACGGTCGAGGTCGTTCAATACCACCATGTCGAAAGGCGTCGTCGTCGTCCCTTCTTCTTTGTACCCGCGCACGTGCAGATTTTCGTGGTTGTTGCGCCGGTAGGTCAGCCGGTGGATCAGCCATGGGTAGCCATGGTAGGCAAAGATGATCGGCTTGTCGGCTGTGAAGATGGCGTCAAAATCGCGGTCTTCCAGCCCGTGCGGATGCTCGCCGGACGGTTGCAACGTCATCAGGTCCACCACGTTGACCACCCGCACCTTGATCTCCGGCGCGAGTTGCCGCAGGAGGTGCACGGCCGCCAGCGTCTCCAGGGTCGGCACGTCCCCCGCGCAGGCCATCACCACATCCGGTTCTCCGCCCTGGTCGTTGCCCGCCCACTCCCAGATGCCGATTCCCGCGGCGCAATGCCTGATCGCGGAATCCATGTCGAGGTATTGCAGCGCCGGCTGCTTGCCGGCCACGATCACGTTGATCATGTTGCGGCTGCGCAGGCACTGGTCGGTGACGTAGAGCAGCGTGTTCGCGTCCGGCGGCAGGTACACGCGGATCACGTCGGCCTTCTTGTTGACGACGTGGTCTATGAAGCCCGGATCCTGATGCGAAAAGCCGTTGTGGTCCTGGCGCCAGACGTGCGACGTCAACAGATAGTTGAGCGAAGCAATCGGCCGCCGCCACGGCACTTCCCTGCCGGCCACCTTCAGCCACTTGGCGTGCTGATTGAACATCGAGTCCACGATGTGGATGAACGCCTCGTAGCAGGAAAACAATCCATGGCGGCCGGTCAGCAGATAGCCTTCGAGCCAGCCTTGGCAGGTGTGCTCGGAGAGAATTTCCATCACCCGCCCCTCCGGCCCGAGCAGATCGTCTTCCGGAAGCGTCTGCGCCAGCCAGGTCTTCGCGGTCGCCTCGAAGACCGCACCGAGCCGGTTCGACGCGGTCTCGTCCGGGCCGAACACGCGAAAATTGCGTTCGCTGGCGTTGAGTTTCATCACGTCGCGAAGCAGGGCTCCCATCACCCGCGTGGCTTCGGCAGTGGTCTGCCCGGGTTTGAGCACGCGCACCGCATACTCGCGGAGGTCGGGCATGCGCAAGTCCTTGAGCAACGCGCCGCCGTTGGCGTGCGGATTGGCGCCCATGCGCCGCGCTCCGCGCGGCGCTAAGGCCTTGAGTTCGAAGCGCGGATGGCCGCTGTCGTCGAACAGTTCCTGCGGCCGGTAGCTCTTCATCCACTTGTCGAGCATCACGATGTGCTCTTTGGTCATGTCGCTGATCGGCACCTGATGCGAGCGCCACGAGCCTTCGGTTTTCTTGCCGTCCACTTCCTTCGGTCCGGTCCAGCCCTTGGGCGTTCGCAGCACCACCACCGGCCAGCGCGGGCGCTTCGCCACGCCGCTCTTGCGCGCCGCGTCCTGGATTTCCCGGATTGCCGTCACCGCGGTCTCGAACGCAGCCGCCGTCTGCTGGTGTACCTGCATCGGGTCAGTGCCCTCGACGAAGTGCGGCTGGTAGCCATAGCCGACGAGCAGGCTTTCCAGTTCCTCGCGCGGAATGCGCGCCAGCAGCGCGGGATTGGCGATCTTGTATCCGTTCAGGTGCAGGATCGGCAGCACCGCGCCATCTTGCGCCGGGTTGAGGAATTTGTTTGAATGCCAGCCGGCCGCAAGCGGTCCGGTTTCCGCCTCCCCGTCGCCGATCACGCAGGCCACGATCAGGTCCGGGTTGTCAAACGCCGCCCCGAACGCGTGCGAAAGCGAGTAGCCGAGTTCGCCGCCTTCGTGTATCGAGCCCGGCGTTTCCGGGGCAACGTGGCTGGGAATTCCGCCAGGAAAAGAGAATTGCCGGAACAACCGCTTCATCCCGTCGTGGTCCTGCGAGATCTCCGGATAGAACTCGCTGTAGCTGCCCTCCAGCCAGGAATTCGCCACCAGCGCCGGGCCGCCGTGCCCGGGTCCAGTGACATAAATCATGTTCAGGTCGAATTTGCGGATCAGCCGGTTGAGGTGCGCGTAGATCAGATTGAGACCGGGGCAGGTGCCCCAGTGGCCCAGCAGGCGCGGCTTGACGTGATGGGGCTTGATCGACTCGCGCCGCAGCGGGTTATCGAGGAGGTAAATCTGGCCGACGCAAAGGTAGTTGGCGGCGCGCCACCAGGCATCGATCGCGCGCAGCTCGTCTGCCGAAAGAACCTGGGAAACGGCTGGATCGTTCATAGCGCTCGGGCTTGGTCTGATGGGGTCCGCACTGCGCCGGTACAGCGGCAGCGCTTCCAGTGTAAATAAGCAGCGGCGGCCGGTCTACCGCATCCGCTACCATGGCGATAACGCTTTGATATTGACGGATTGTCGCCTTGTGGCGTCATTCATCGCGGTGAATTCGCCGCATATAATGGCCTTGTCGGAACACGCGGAGTGCCCTAATGATGCGTAGTCTGTTCCTGTTCATCGAGCAGTCGCTCGGCCCCTCACTGGCCACCGTATCCGCCGTCGTTTATTGGGCGGCGATCATCCTGCTCGCACACCGCATCCTCGCGCCTGTCCTGCGGCTGCGCATGGAGATGGCAGCCGCGCGGCTGCGCATGGAAGAGCGCATGGTCATGGAGTGCCCCCACTGTCATCGCGAGACCGTGATCGCCGAGTCCCGGTGTGCATTCTGTCGTCAGAACCTGGACACACCCTGGGACCTGAGGGTCTGGCATTTCCTGCACTTGTGGCACCAGCCCAAGTGGTTCCGCTGGACGCGCTGGAGCTGGGACATCATCGGGTTGGTGATTTTCATCGCGCTCACCGTCGCCGGGCTCGTCGGCCTGCGTGCCTGGACCTGGAGCGGTCCGTTGCAACAGCTCTTCCTGGGCGTGGCGATCTTCTGCTGGGTCGCAATCGGCTGGCTGGTCGCACGCGTGCTGCACGTCGGCGCGGGAGGACCGATCGCGAGAGTGCGCGACCTGGTGTTCTCGTTTGCAACCGCCGGGGTACTGGCGATCGCCGTGTTCTTTGCCGTCGAATCCACACCGGTCACCGAAACGGTGATGTGGCGTATCCCGATCGGCGAAGGCGGCATCGCGAAAATCGAAGACAGGACGCTGCTATTGCCGCAGGGATTGATCGGCTTCGAGTACCTGCAGGTGGACCACGACCGGATCGGCTTTCACCGCGTGATCCCGATCGCCTTCCTGGGAAACGAGCGTCTCGAGGTGAAGCACGGCGGGATGGAGAAGTGGTTCCTCGACAACCTGTGGAAGCACATGCACGGCTACTCCGAGCGCGGGCTGTCGGTACGCAGCCGGGTCGAGCAATTCCTGGTGGTGCCGAATCACGAGTACGAAGTGGTGGACCGCGAAAAGCAGGTTTACTTCCGCCCCGCCGCGCAGTGACCCGCACCAAAAGCCCCGCAGACTTTTAGAATGTGGCGCCCGTGCGGAGCGACCCAGTCTATGAATTCGGACTGATTCCTATGGATCAAGCGAGCCGAAGGCAGATCGCAGGCTGGCTGGCCGGCTGTTGCGTGCTGGTATTTCTGATCGTGGTGGTGGGCGGCGTCACCCGGCTTACTCACTCCGGCCTGTCCATGGTCGAATGGAAACCACTGGTCGGAGCGATTCCGCCGCTGTCGCAGGCGGACTGGGAGGAGGTGTTCTTGCGCTACCAGGCCACTCCCGAGTACCTGCGCGTGAACAAGGGCATGGCGCTCGACGAGTTCAAGGGCATCTTCTGGTGGGAGTATTTTCACCGGCTGATCGGGCGCGCCATCGGCATCGCGTTCTTTCTGCCCTTCCTCTATTTTCTGCTGCGCCGGAAAATCGACGGGCCGCTGGCCTTGAAGCTCGCCGGCATCTTCGTCCTCGGCGGGCTGCAGGGGGCGCTTGGCTGGTACATGGTGAAGAGCGGCCTGGTGGACAACCCGCGCGTGAGCCAGTACCGGCTG
>CAYNFN010000240.1:0-16887 GCA_964396485.1 uncultured Alcaligenaceae bacterium | reverse complement strand
GGATTCCTGTTCGGGATCGGCATGACGCTGGCCTCCGGCTGCGGCAGCCGCAGCGTGGTCCGGGTTGGAGGCGGCAACCTCAAGTCGCTGGTGGTTCTGGTGTTCCTCGCCATTTCCGCGGACATGACCATGCGCGGCCTGTTCGCGCCGGCGCGCGTGGAAGTTTTGGGTGCGGTGGCCATGCATTTCGACCAGGGTCAGGATTTGCCTTGGGTCGTCGCCACGCAGCTCGGCGTGGGCCGGCACGGCTTGCAGTTATGGATAACTGCGTTGATCGTGGTTCCGCTGCTTTTCTTCGTGTTCAAGGATCGGACGTTCCGCGCCACGCGCGAACAGGTGTTCGGCGGGTTGGTGCTCGGGCTGGTCATCGTCGCCGGCTGGTACGTTACCGGTCATATCGGCTTCATCGCCGAAGATCCGGATACGCTGCAGGAGGCCTACCTCGGCTCCAGGACCGCCCGCCCGGAGTCGCTGACCTATGTCGGTCCGGTTGCCAACACGCTCGAGTGGCTGCAGTTCCGGACCGGCAAATCGTCGCAACTGAGCTTCGGCGTCGCCGTCGTAGCCGGCACGCTGCTTGGGTCGTTCGCCTACGCAATTCTCACCAGGAACTTTCGCTGGGAGAGTTTTGCCTCCGCGGGCGATACCCGCAATCACATCATCGGCGGCATTCTGATGGGCTTCGGCGGCGTCACCGCGATGGGCTGCACCATCGGCCAGGGCATAACCGGACTGTCCACGCTCGCGGTCGGCTCTTTTCTCGTGTTCTTCTCGATAATCGCCGGCGCAGCCGCGACCATGAAGGTTCAGTACTGGCGCATGCTCAAGGAAGCCTGAACACGCGCGGAACAAGAATCCACGCGGTTTTCCGGGCACTCCTGTTTGACGCACCAACAGCGCTGCCGGTACAATGCGCGCTCTTTTTTTTGGGCGGTTAGCTCAGCCGGTAGAGCAGCGGACTTTTAATCCGTTGGTCGCGAGTTCGAATCTCGCACCGCCTACCAACACCAGAAGCCGGCGCTGAGCTGGCTTTTTTTCCTGGCGTTTCCGCGAACGCCGCGGCTTCTAAGGCTTGCAAGGTGGCGTAGTCGGACTCGGGCCCCAGGCTTCCCCACCGGGAAACAAGAAAATGGCCAGCGACTGCTGGCCCTTTTTCTTTGCCGGCTACAAATCAGAGCTTCAGCGCCTGCATCAGCTGGTCGAAGTTGTCGTTGCGCACCATGAAGTGAACCGGCATTGATTGAGTCGAGGCACGTTGCACGATCCCCAGGATCAGGACGGAGAGATCCATTTCATTCTTTTTTTCCATCAAATCGTCGCTGAAGTCCACGACGTGACGCATACCGCCCAGACGGACGATGAATTCGTGGATGCCCTTGCCGGCCTGATAGCTGATCTGCGCGTCGGCCAGCGATCTACCAAGGCGCTCAAGCACGGACGCTGCCTTGAAATCTGAATTCAAACGATGCTCCTTCTCACGTCCGGCTCCCGCGAAATTACTGCCCGCATTCCGGAATGACGTAAATGGTTTGCGACTGACACCCCGTGACGACGTTCCCGGGACACAAGGTGCCGACGAACCAATGGTTTGGCTCACTGCACGATGTGATGCAGGAACCGTTCCCGCAAAGGCTCCCGGCACCAAACAGGCGCGCAAGGCGGACGCGATCTCGCCCGGCGGGTTCGCCACATACCCGTATTTGCAGAATTCGGTCATAGTCCGACTTGTTTCGGCTTGCTCCATCTGCCGAAAACCGTCATCCTGCGACTTGTTGCTCTGGATTTTTGCTAGAATTCGCCCCTTCAAAAAGGGCTGTTAGCTCAGTTGGTAGAGCAGTGGACTCTTAATCCAACGGTCGAAGGTTCGAATCCTTCACGGCCCACCAGAAAACACCAGGGGGCGGCAATTGCCGCCCCCTTCGGTTTTGACCTTGACGTCGAGGATTCCCTAGAGACTGGCCAGGTAATGGGCCAAGGCCTCGATTTGCTCGTCGCTCAGGTTCTTGGCGGCGGGCGCCATCAGGCCGTTGTCGTTGGTGCGCAAACCGTCGCGATAATCCTTGAGCTGCTTGAGGAGGTAGGGGTATCTCTGGCGCGACACCCGCGGGAATTCATTCAGGCCCTTGAAGCCGGCCTGATGGCAGGCCGAGCACTGCGCTTCCTGCGCGATTTTCTTGCCCTGCTCGACCTTGGCGGGGTCCGCGATGAACGTACTGCGGACAAGGCTCTGGGCGGAAAAAAATTCGGCAAGTTCCTGCATGTCCTGATCCGACAGCACCACGATCGATGGGGACATCATCGAGTTCTTGCGCCGCCCTTCCTTGAAGTCTTTCATCTGGCGATAGAGGTAATCCCTGGTCTGACCGGCAAGGCTGGGATACGCGCTGGAAGTCGAATTTCCATCGGTACCGTGGCAGTGCGCACAGGAATCCGACTTCGCGGCTGTTGCCGCGTTCATCACTGTCAACGATGGCAGGATCAGGCTCAGGGCGAAAATCAACAGCTTCAGTCCCATTTCTTTTCCCTCTGGATCGGATGAAATCGAGACAAGCCGTGGCAAAGTAAGTCACCGTCGGATCAGCTGCCCGAACCCGCGCCGGCTCATCTCGACCGCTTGTCGCAGAATAAATTGGCGCCGCAATTATAGGGTATCAGCACAGAATGGATGTTCCGGCGGTGTAGACTTGCCGCCAGTTTTGAGAGCGATGCCGGGTGGCAGGCGATGCCAGAAGACGACAATCATGTGGTGGCCTTTTACAACCGCCATCCGATCTCCCGCGACCAGATTCTCGCCAGTCTCGCGGCGCATCGCGGTCAACTCGCGCGTCTCGCTCCCGCGGATCTTTTTCCCTACGACCAGGACCACTACGGCGGGCTGGAGGCGGTTGACGCGCTGGCGGATTGCGCCGCAATCGGCCCGGGCAAGCAGGTCGCCGATTTCTGCGCCGGGCTGGCCGGTCCGGCGCGCTATCTTGCCCATGAGTACGGAGCGACGGTGACCTGCATCGAGCTCAATCCAGGTCGCGCACCCGGTGCGGCGGACCTGACCCGGCGCGTCGGACTGGAGCGGCAGGTGCGGATCGTGCGCGCCGATGTGACGCGGACGCCGCTGGCGGACGACACCATGGATGCAGTCATCAGTCAGGAGGCGCTGCTGCACGTGCCGGATAAGGGCGCCGCGCTGGCCGAGGCTTATCGGGTCTTGAAGAAAGGCGGCCGGCTGGCGTTTACCGACTGGATCGCGCACCGCAGGCTCGACGCAAACGATTCCGAATCGATGTGGCGGGGCATCGCGGCGCAGACCATCCAGAGTTTCGACTCTTACGACCGCCTGCTCCGGGATGTCGGTTTTCGCATCATTTCCACGAAGGACCTGACCGCCGAGTGGGGAAGGATTCTGCAGCAGCGCTTCGCGATGTACCGGAAACTGCGCGAAGAAACGATCGCATTCGGCACGCCCTCAGGTGACGAAGAGTTCTACCGGTCCTACGCGCGCCTGGTTGCACTTGTTCAGGCGCGCACTCTCGGTGGTGGCCGCTTCGCCGCGGAAAAGTAGCCGCGGCCGGAGTGCGGTGGATCAGCCCTTATAATCGCAACTTCCGAGAAATCACCAAGGGAAGCTCTGACCAAGTTCCACATGCGCCTGTGCACCATCCAGAGAAACGGATGCGAAGAAGCCGCGGTGGTCGCGCGCGCCGGCATCGTTCCGGTTGCGGCGATCAACGCTCACCTGGGGAAGGCGTGGCCGGAAGAACTCTACGACCTGATTCGCCAGGGAATCAATCCGAACCTGCTCGCCGACGCGGAGCAGACGCCGCTGAAACTTGATCCGAAGGCGATGCGATACGGGCCGCTGTACCGGCACCCGCGCAAGATTCTCGGCATCGGATTGAATTACCGCGATCACGCTGCCGATCTGAATGCGCCCTACCCGACCGAGCCGGCGTCGTTCATGAAGTGCGACAACACCATCATCGGCCCGGGGGACGCGATCGAACTGCCGCCGCAGTCGGAGCGGGTCACTGCGGAAGCCGAGATTGGGGTGATCATCGGCAGGCAATGCCGCTTCGTGTCCGAGGAGCAGGCGCCGCAGTACATCGCCGGCTATTGCCTGATCCTTGACATGACCGCCGAAGATATCCTGCAGAAAAACCCGCGCTTCCTTACACGCTCGAAGAATTTCGACACCTTTTTTTCTTTCGGCCCCGAGTTGATCACCGCCGACGAGGTGCCGGATGTGCTGAAGGTGAAAGTCGGAACGTACAACAACGGCAGGCTTCATCGCGAAAACGTGGTGGCCAACATGGCGTTCCCGCCGTTTTACCTGGTGTCCTTCCATTCGCATGTTGCGACCCTGTACCCCGGCGACATCATCAGCACCGGTACGCCGGGGGCGGTGGTGATCGGGGACGGCGACGTGGCCGAATGCCGCATCGAAGGGCTGGGGACGCTCTCCAACCCGGTCAGGCGCAGGCCAGCCTGATACGAGCCCCGACACATCTTGTAACGTCGGGGAAGCCGCTGTTCCGGGCGGCTGTCAACGGACCGGGCAGTTCCGGAAATTGCGTGAATCAACAGGACGGGAACACGACAATCGGCAAACTGGCCGGCGCCGCGCTCGCGGCCGCTGCGGCGCATCTGCTCGCGGCCTGCCAGCAGAGAGTGAAACTTCCATCAAGATTGGCTTCATCGATCCGTTGTCCCGCGCGTTTGCGAACGTCGGCGCACATCGCCGGCGCGAGTTGCAACTGGTGATCGAGGACATCAACCAACGGCCGTCGTAAGGGCGCAGCAGAAAAAAAGAAGGCCGCGATACTACGCGGCCTTTTCAGTTGCAGCGGGCGCGCCTACATGCGCTTCGCTGCTGCGGGAGGAAAGGTGCAACGAATTCTTGTGCAACTTGCATGCCATTTGCGAAAGCGCAGAAAAAACAGTCGATTACCGGGTCTGCCGGGCCGGCGCAGTCGCCTGTGGGCGACAAGGTTCGGCCGTATCAGACTAACTAACTGAGGCTGCAGGAGGATTCGTGTTGTCGGCGAACGACAGCGGCAGGACGAAGCCTTGCCGAATCCGTCCGCGGGGGTGTGTGGACGGGGGCAAGCGAGGACTTACAATGAACCGGTTACCACCAGCTTGAACGCGAAAAACAGGCCTAGAGCCAGGCAGCAGTAAACCAACAAGTCGCCGCGCTTGCCGAACAGCGGCAGACGATCGAACAGGCGCGTACCCCACATTGCACCCGCCAGTGCGGCCAGCAGCGTCACAATCGCCACGGTGGGGTGCTGGTCCCAAATGCGTCCCAGCACGCCTTCAACCCAGCCTCCGGAGCGCAGCGCCTTGTACAACAGGCCGCCGAAGCCGAGCAACAGCAGTGCGAACAACAGCAGATGAAACAGGGTTCGCACGCCTTCCTGCAGGATCTGCAGAACGCTTCGGACCGGGCGTGCAGTCAAATTGGATAAAGGATCGAGCATCACCTTGCACCTCATGGTTGGCATCCTTCCAGGCGAGGTATCGCAATGCCCGTGCCACTGGTTTTTTTGCCGCTGTCAATCAGGACGTTGGCGCAAAGATGCAAACTTGATAGGGGAAAACAGGGGATTTTCGGAGTAAAACCGTCACCGGCAGGCGACCGGACATAGTTCGTATGGTGACGCCGCCGCACCTACACGGTGATGCGCAGACGACAGCACGTCAATGCGCGCGTCAGCCGAAATGCGAAAGCGCGCGCATCAATAAATGCCGCAGCGCAGGAAGTGACATTGCCGCTCGCAGTCCTGCGAGAAACCGCATTCGAACAGACCAACCTTGGCCGCGCCGGAATCATCGGTGCCGCATTGTTCGGCCGCCGGCTTCTGGTTGAGCTTGGGTCGCCATTCACAGATGTGGCAGCCGGCGGTGAGTCCGGGGAGTTCAAGCGTGTCGATGCGCGAAGCCTGCGGCGTCGATTCGTCGTCGGTAGCGGCAGGCAGGGCCGGCGCGGTGAGTGCGAGACACACGGCGATACAGAACCGCAACATCGGTGGCCTCCACGAGCGAGTCATGTCTGCCTCAATTATAGTCGTCCGCGTGCAAGCCGTTTGATCTAGGTCAGGGAAAACGCCGGCGTCCATGAACTCTAGAGGCGCAAGATGCGGACGACTTCGGGAACGCGCCTCAGGCTGCGCATGATCTGCGCCAGATGCGGGCGATTGGACACCTGCAGGGTAAAGTGGATGATGGTGTAGGCGCTGGAGTCGCCGGGCTCGAGGCTGACGTTATCGATATTCGAGCCGGTCTCGGCGATCATCGCGGCGATCTTGGCCAGCACGCCGCGCTCGTTGGCGACCACCATCTTGATGTTCACGCTGAACAACTTCTTGGTGTCCGGCGCCCACTCCACGTCCAGCCACTTTTCCGGATCGCCGCGGGTCTTGCGCGCCACCGGGCAGTCGTGGGTATGAATCACCAGGCCGTGGCCCTTGCGCAGGAAACCGATGATCGGATCACCGGGAATCGGGTGGCAGCATTTGGCAAACTGCAGCGCCATACCTTCCAAGCCGCGAATGATCAGGCTGCCGGGCAGTTTCGCCGTCTTGCTGCCTTTGGGTTCGGCGATCGACAGCAGCTGGCGCGCGATGACGATCGCCAGTTGCTTGCCCAGCCCAATGTCGGCCAGCACCTCCTGCCGGGTCTTGGCGCTGCTTTCCTTGAGCAGCCTCTCCCATTGATCGTCGCTGATCTGGTCCGGGCTGGACTCGAGCGCGGCCAGTGCCTGGTTGAGCAGGCGCTCGCCGAGTTGCGCGGACTCCTCGTACTGCATGGTCTTGAGAAAATGACGGATGTGCGAGCGTGCCTTGCCGGTTACCACGTAGTTGAGCCAGGCCGGGTTGGGATTGGCGTGCGCGGCAGTGATGATCTCCACGCGGTCGCCGCTTTTCAATTCCGAGCGCAGCGGCACCAGTTCGTTGTTGATCTTGGTGGCCACACAGCGGTTGCCGATATCCGTGTGCACCGCGTAGGCAAAATCCACGCAGGTGGCGCCGTGCGGCAGCGCCATGATCTTGCCCTTGGGGGTAAACACGTAGACCTCGTCAGGAAACAGGTCCACCTTGAGGTGCTCGAGAAATTCGATCGAGTCGCCGCTTTCCGACTGCATCTCCAGCAGGCTCTGCAGCCACTGGTGGGTCTTCATGTGCAGTTCGTTTATCTGCGCGTCGTCCTTGTACAGCCAGTGGGAAGCCACGCCTGCCTCGGCGATCTTGTGCATTTCAAGCGTGCGGATCTGCACCTCGATGGGCGTGCCGAAAGGGCCGAACAACGTGGTGTGCAGCGACTGGTAGCCGTTGCCCTTGGCGATGGCGATGTAGTCCTTGAACTTGCCGGGAATCGGCTTGTAAAGCTGGTGCAGCGCGCCCAGCGCGAGATAGCAGGCGGCGGCGTCCTTGACGATGACGCGGAATCCGTAGATGTCGAACACTTCCGCGAACGTCAGGTTCTTCTCCAGCATCTTCTTGTAGATGCTGTAGAGGTTCTTCTCGCGGCCGGTGACGGTGGCCTCGATGTGGCTGTCGGCGAGCTTCTGCTTGATCGCGTCGAGAATCTTGTCCACCACCTCGCGGCGATTTCCCCGCGCACGCAGCAGCGCCTTGGACAAGACGTTGAAGCGGTTCGGGTAGAGATGGCGGAACGCCAGTTCCTGCAACTCCTGGTAGAGCTGGTTAAGTCCAAGGCGGTTGGCGATCGGCGCGTAGATTTCCAGCGTTTCGCGGGCGATGCGCGCGCGCTTTTTCGGTTGCATCACCTGCAGCGTGCGCATGTTGTGCAGGCGGTCGGCCAGCTTGATCAGGATGACGCGCACGTCGCGCGCCATGGCGAGCAGCATCTTGCGGAAGTTCTCCGCCTGCGCCTCTTCCTGGGTCTGAAATTCGATCCGGTCGAGCTTGGAGACGCCGTCCACGAGATCAGCGACGTGCTTTCCGAATTTTTCGATGATCTCGGTCTTGGTGACGGCGGTGTCCTCCATCACGTCGTGAAGCAGCGCTGCGGTGAGGGCCTGGCCGTCGAGATGCCACTGCGCCAGGATGTGCGCTACGGCAATCGGATGGGAAATATAGGGATCGCCGGACCTGCGGAACTGGCCATCGTGCGCAGTTTCGCTGAAATGGTGCGCGCTTTGAAGCTGAGCAATATCCTCCGGCTTGAGATAGCCGGCTGCATCCTTAAAGAGAAGCTCGGCCTCGGACATGGTCAGCGCTGGGGAATCAGCCGGGAACCGGTGGACCGAAGGCATTCACCGGTGGAAGTGTGCTTGGCTGATCCTCCCGCGATCGTGAGGGACGGCAGCGCCGTCAGGATTTGGACTTGAGAATCTCGACCCCGACCTTCTGGGACGCGATCTCGCGCAACGCGATGACGGTGGGTTTGTCCTTGTTGGTGTCCACCATCGGGGAGGCGCCGGTGGCGAGCTGGCGCGCGCGATAGGTCGCGGCCAGCGTGAGCTCGAAGCGATTGGGAATGTGCTTCAGACAGTCGTCTACGGTGATACGCGCCATAACACCTTCACTTCAAACTGTTGATCAAGTCACTGTGAAGCGCGGTTTGCGACGGCAGTCGCAACCGTGCGGATCGTACGATGCTTGCCAGATCTTCCACGGCGTCATCGAAGTTGTTGTTAATAATAACATAGTCGAATTCCTCCAAATGGGCGATCTCGCCGCGCGCGGCCTTGAGGCGGCGTTCGATGACGGCGGCGCTGTCCTGACTGCGATCCATCATGCGCTGCCTCAGCACCTCCAGCGAGGGCGGCAGGATGAAAATGCCGATCGCGCCGGAAATCGACTTGCGCACCTGTTGCGCACCCTGCCAGTCGATCTCCAGAACGATGTCATGGCCCCGGCCGCGGTGCGCCTCGATCCAGGCCTGCAAAGTGCCGTACAGATTGCCGTGTACCTCGGCGCTTTCCAGAAACTCGGCGCGCTCGAGCATCGCCTGAAATACCGGCCTGGTTACGAAGTGATAGTCGCGCCCGCCCTGTTCGCCAGGCCGCGGTGCCCGGGTGGTATAGGACACCGACCGATGCACGTTCGGATCGCGGGCGAGCAATTCCTTGACCAGGGAAGTCTTGCCGGCCCCCGAGGGGGCGCAGACGATGAAAATGTTTCCGGTCATGAATCGCAGGGCCGAGGGCCGAGGGCCGAGGGCCGAGCATCAAGACGTGCACCGGACACGAACCCGTGATCGTCCCGCAGGAACTCCGCGTCTGCCGCGTGCGCGGTCACAAGGCGGATTGGGTTTTCACTCGGACCTCGTGCCTCGTACCTCGTACCTGGTTTCATTCGATATTCTGTATCTGTTCCCGCATCTGCTCGATCAGCACCTTGAGCTCCATGGAGGTCTGGGTGACTTCGAGGTCCACCGATTTGGAACCCAGCGTGTTGGCTTCGCGGTTCAGGTCCTGCATCAGGAAATCCAATCGCTTTCCGACCGCGCCGCCTTTGTCCAGAATGCGGCGGATCTCGCTGAAGTGGGTGCTGAGCCTCGACAATTCTTCGTCGACGTCGATTTTGGAGGAAAACAGCACCAACTCCTGCTTGAGCCGATCGTCATCCATGTTCACCATCGCCTCCCTGAGGCGCGCGGTGAGCTTGTCCTTGTAGCCGGCAATCAACTGCGGCATGCGCGGCGCGATGTTCCTGACCAGCGTTTCCATCGCGCCGATGCGCTCGAGCAGGACATTCTTCAGTTTTTCGCCTTCGCGGCCGCGGGTTGCGGTGAGATCGTCCAATACCCGCTCGAGCAGCCGCCCGCAGGCTTCCTGCAGGTCCTCCAGTTGCAAGGTGTCGTTGCCCAGCATTCCGGGCCAGCGCAGCACATCGTTGACCGACAGCGGCGCGCTTGCAGGTATTGCCGTCATCACGTCGTCGTTGAGCTGCTTAAGATGCGCGAGCAGCTTCTCGTCGATCTGCAGGCCCGACTGCGACGCCGGCGATTTGTTGACCGTGATGCGCACTTCTACTTTGCCGCGCGTGATGCGCCCGGTAGTTTTTTCGCGCAGCCCCGCTTCGAGGGTGCGCAGATCGTCGGGGATGCGGAACTGGACGTCGAGAAAGCGATGATTGACCGAGCGCAGCTCGAGGTTGAGCGTGCCGAAAGGCAACTCGGCCGAAGAGACGGCATAACCGGTCATGCTGTAGATCATGGCGGCCCTGGCGCTTTACAAGGTGAAAGGACTTGACCAGAATTGGCGAGCCGAAAAGATAGCACACAAATCAACGGCATATTTCCGAAAGGCCGATCCCGCAGCGTGCGCGTCGCAGGCGCCCGCGGCCCCTTATCCCGACATCATGAAAGAGCCAACATGCGCCCCAGCGGACGCTCCGCCGTCGAATTGAGAAAGCTCGGCATCACCCGCCGCTATACCCGCCACGCCGAAGGTTCGGTGTTGATCGAGTGCGGTGACACCAAAGTGATCTGCACTGCAAGTATCGACGAGAAAGTGCCGCCGTTCCTGAAGGGGAAAGGGCAGGGTTGGCTGACCGCCGAGTACGGCATGCTGCCGCGCTTGACCAATACGCGCACCAAGCGCGAGGCCGCGCGCGGCAAGCAGTCCGGGCGCACCCAGGAAATCCAGCGCCTGATCGGACGCAGCCTGCGCGCGGTGACCAGGCTCGATTTGCTCGGCGAGCGCACCATCCAGATCGACTGCGACGTGATCCAGGCCGACGGCGGCACGCGCACGGCGAGCATCACCGGTGCCTTCGTTGCGCTCCACGATGCGGCGACGTATCTCAAGGCAAGGCAAATGATCGGAGAATGGCCGATCCAGGACCACGTCGCGGCGGTGTCGGTCGGGGTGTACGAGGGCGTTCCGGTGCTGGACCTCGATTACCCGGAAGATTCCGCCTGCGATACCGACATGAACGTGGTGATGACCGGCGCCGGCGGACTGGTCGAAGTGCAGGGCACGGCCGAAGGCGCGCCTTTCTCGCGCAAGGAAATGGATGCCATGCTCGATCTGGCTGAAAAAGGCATCCGCCAGCTCATCGCCGCGCAGCGCTCCGCGCTCGCGAAGAACGATTAACCGCAAAGGCGCGATGAACGATAAACCGCAAAGGCGCAAAGACGCAAAGGGAACGCAAAGGAAGGCAAATCAGAATAACTGTTCAGTTCTGAGCATCGTGGTCAGTTTTGGGGCTGTCTGCTAACGCAAGCAACCGGCTTATTGCACTTATCCCGACAAGTTTCTTTTGTTTTCTCTGCGTTCCCTTTGCGCCTTCGCGCCTTTGCGGTTCAAGGTCTAGATGTTCAAAAAGTTCGTCATAGCAAGCAACAACCCGGGCAAGCTGCGCGAAATCGGCCAGATCCTCGCGCCTCTTGGCATCGAGATCATTCCCCAATCGGTGCTCGCGGTTCCGGAGGCCGAAGAGCCCCACGCCAGTTTCATCGAAAACGCGCTTGCCAAGGCACGCCATGCGGCGCGGCTTACCGGGCTGCCGGCACTGGCGGACGATTCCGGAATCTGCGTGGACGCGCTCGAGGGTGCGCCGGGCGTAATCTCGGCGCACTTTGCCGGCGAGCCAAGATCGGATGCGCGCAACAACCGCAAGCTGCTCGAAATGCTGGAGGCCGAGGACGATCGCCGGGCGCATTACTACTGCGTGATGGTGCTGATGCGTCACGGGGACGACCCGCAACCGCTGGTCGCCGAGGGCGAGTGGCGGGGCGAAATCCTGCGGCAGCCTCGCGGCACCGGCGGTTTCGGCTACGATCCGCTATTCCTCGATCCGATGCTGGGCAAGACCGGTGCAGAGCTGGCGCCGGAGCAAAAGAATCGCGTCAGCCATCGCGGCAAGGCACTGACCGCACTGGTGGACGTGCTGATGCGGGGCGCCTGAGGGCATCTCACCGCGTTCGTGCATTGCCCGCCGGAACCATATTTGCGTGGCGCTGCCCGACAGGCGTATACATTGTGTCTCACGCCAGCTGATGAAAAAGTTCATGGAGTCCACGATGAAAACGGAAGTTACGACTGACAAGCTCATGGAAGACCTCCGGCTGGTGGTATCGGATGCCGAAGAACTGCTCAAGGCGACTGCCGGCCATGCGGGAGAAAACGTGAACAGCGCGAGGGCGCGCGCAGAGGATTCCATCCGCGCGGCCAAGGCGCGTATCGCCGATGCCGGGCACGTGGCGGCTGAGCAAACCCGCGAAGCCGCAAAGGCCGCGGACGATTACGTGCGCGAGAATCCGTGGACTGCAGTGGGCATCGCCGCGGGTGTGGGAATCCTGATCGGCGTTCTTATCAACCGCAAGTGACGCACGCGCATGGATGATCGCGATACGCCGGATGCGCCGGAGGAAACTCCGCAAGTCGGCCTGTTCGACTCCCTCAAGACACTGCTGGCAACGCTGGTCGGCATTGCCCACACTCGTGTCGAGTTGATCGGCGTCGAGGTCGAGGAGCAATTCGCCCGACTGGTGTCACTGCTGGTATGGGGGCTGGTGGCCCTGTTCTTCGCGTTTGCCGGCGTTATCTTCTCGGCGATCGCCTTCATCGTCGTGTTCTGGGATTCGAACCGGGTGCTGGCGGCCGCCGGACTGGCGGCGGCCTTCGTGCTGCTTGCGGTGATTGCCGTGCTGGGATTCATTGCAAGGGCGAAAGCCAGACCGCGGTTGTTCAAGGCGAGCCTGGACGAACTCGCCAAGGATCGCAGCCAGCTCGATTCCCGATGACGTCCTCAAGAATTGCAGAGATCGTGAGCCGGCGCGAGGCATTGATCGTACGCGCCGCGGCGCAACGCGCCCAGTTTGGCGCCGCCGCGTCCACGCTGCGTCCGTCGCTGTGGTTCGCCAATCTGGCGCTGCGCGCGTACCGCCTCGTCAAGTCGCGGCCGTTGCGGGCGGCGCTGGTGCTGGGTGTGCTGGCAGTGGCCGGCCCGCGCCGTGCGCTGCGCTGGGGTTATCGTGGCGTCACGTTGTATGCGGTCGTCGCGCCATTGGCAAAGGTGCTCGCCGATCTGCTGCAACGGCTGCGCGCCGCCCCCTGAAAAGGGTGAACTCGAACTCATCTCAAGACGATGCCCGCGTGCAGATCCAGCAGTTGACGAATCCGGCCGGGACCATGGCGCTGGCGGCGCTGCCGCCGCTGTCGCTGTACGTTCATATCCCGTGGTGCGTGCGCAAGTGCCCGTATTGCGACTTCAATTCCCACGAGCTCAAACCACCTCGCCCCGACCCTCACTCCTCACTCCTCACCCCTCACCCCTCACCCCTCGCGGAGGTACTGAAAAGCGTCCCCCCGACGGTGGAGAGGGAATTGCCAGGCATTGAACCGGAACTTGAAAGGCAATATCTCTCGGCACTCATTGCCGATCTGGAAACGGCGCTGCCGCAAGTCTGGGGCAGGCCGGTACACACGGTTTTCTTCGGCGGCAGCACGCCGTCGCTGCTCTCCGCGCGTGCGCTGGATGAGCTGCTGTCGGCGATCCGGGCAAGGCTGCCGCTCGCGCCCGACGCCGAGATCACGCTGGAGGCAAACCCGGGGACCTTCGAGGCGCAGAAATTCGCCGATTTCCGCGCCGCCGGAGTCAACCGGCTGTCGATCGGCATCCAGAGTTTCGATCCTGCGCATCTCAAAGCGCTCGGCCGCATTCACGACGGGGCGCAGGCGCGCGCCGCGATCGAGATCGCGCAGGCGAGTTTCGACAACTTCAATCTGGATCTGATGTACGCGCTGCCGGTTCAGACCTTGGAACAGGCGCTTGCCGACATCGACACGGCCATCGGCTTCGGGCCCCAGCATATATCCGCGTATCACCTGACCATCGAGCCGAATACCTATTTTTATCGCCATCCCCCGCAGGTGCCGGACCAGGACGTGGCGGCCGATATGCAGGAAGCCATCGAAGCGCGGCTGGCCTCCGCGGGCTACCGGCACTACGAAACTTCCGCGTTCGCGCGGCCCGGGCGCGAGGCCCGGCACAACCTCAACTACTGGACCTTCGGCGACTATCTCGGCATTGGCGCCGGCGCGCACAGCAAGCTCTCGTTCGCCGACCGCATCCTGCGGCAGATGCGCGTCAAGCATCCGCGCGACTACCTGGAGAAAACGGCCGCCGGCGTGCCGGTCCAGCAGGAACAGCGGCTCGCGGCCGAAGAGCTGCCGTTCGAGTTCATGATGAATGCGCTGCGGCTCATTGATGGCGTCGAGCTGCGCCTGTTCGCGGAGCGCACCGGCGTGCCGGCCCATGCGTTGCGCAAAGCGCTGGACGCCGCGGAGCGATCGGGGTTGATCGAGCGCGATCACGTGCGCGTGCGGCCGACGCTGCGGGGGCAGCGGTTTCTGAACGACCTGCTGCAGATTTTCCTGGACGCCGGCTGAAAAGTAGAAACTGAGGGGACCGTGAGAATCGAAGCCGTGGACTTTTTCTATCTGTCCATGCCGGAGGTGCTGGACATCGGCGACGGCAGCCAGGATGCCCTGCTGGTCAGAGTCGTGGCGGGCGATCAAGTCGGCTGGGGTGAATGCGAGGCGGCGCCGCTGCCGTCCATCGCGAGCCTGGTGTGCCCGATGTCGCACTCCGCCTGCAAGCCGGTACAGGCCTCGGTGCTTGGGGCAAATTGCGACACGCCCGATGACATCCGCAAGATCGGCGATAGGGTGCGCGCCAACAGCCTGGATTTGCTTCAGGCCGACCATACGCTCTCCGGTATCGACATGGCATTGTGGGACCTGCTCGGCAGGAAGCTCGGCGAGCCGGCCTGGAAGCTATTGGGATGGCGCACGGCATTTGCCAAGATGCCTTACTTTTCTGTGTTGTTCGGCGACACGCCAGAAGACACGCGAGCGAAGGCGCGGGCCGCGCGCACGATGGGCTTTAGTGCCGCCAAGTTCGGTTGGGGGCGCTATGGTCACGGTTCGTTGCAGGAGGACGAGGACCAGGTCGCCGCAGCACGCGAGGGGCTGGGGGAGGACGGCATCCTGCTGGTGGACGCCGGCACGGTCTGGAATACGGATGTCGGTGCGGCGCGCAAGCGGCTCGCCTCGCTGCAACGCTCGCGCGCGACCTGGCTGGAAGAACCGTTCGTGTCGGGCGCTCTTGACGAGTATCGCGCCTTGTCACTGGAAAGCGGGGCGGTCGGCATGGCCGGCGGCGAGGGTTCGCACAATTTCCATATGGCCAGGCACATGATCGACCATGCGGGGCTGAAGTACGTGCAGATCGACGCCGGGCGCATCGGCGGGATCTCCGTGGCGAAGCGGGTGGCGGATTACGCGAATGCCAAGGGGGTCACCTACGTTAACCACACGTTTACTTCGCATCTCGCGCTCTCGGCTTCACTGCAACCCTACGCGGGGCTGGAGAACCACGTGATCTGCGAGTATCCGGCGGAGCCGAAAGCGCTGGCGCTGGCGATCACCCGCGCGCATCTGTTGCCGGATGATGGCGGGCAGGTGCACGTACCGGAGGCGCCGGGACTGGGGATGGAGGTCGATGCGGGGGCGCTGAGGCCCTACCTGGTGGACACGGAAATCCGGGTGAAGGGCAAGACGATTTACCGGACACCGGCGCTGCCCTGAGGGGGCAGTGGTTTCTCAACGACCTGCCGCAGATATTTCTAAGGGATTCCGTGACGACGTGACGAGAAGGAAATTCAGCCGTCCTGCGGACAGCGATTACAGCGTTAACGCAGAGGGCGCGGAGGAAGGGCAAGAAAGGACGCGGAGAAAATCTGAACAAGAAACCTTGCCCATGTTCTTCAGTCCATCATCGTCCTTGCAGTTCTTTGCGTCCTCTCTGTTTTTCCTCTGCGACCTCTGCGTCGACGCTCCTGTGGCCGGCCATCGGCCGGCTTAGTCCTCAAAGTCGCCGGCACGGCGACGAAAGACAATGTCCCACACCCGATGGCCGAGCTTCAGTCCACGACTTTCGAATTTGGTCAGCGGCCGGTGATCGGGACGGGGCGCAAATCCTTCTGCGGTATTGGCGAGCTGCGCTTCGACGGACAACACCTCGAGCATCTGCAGTGCGTAATGCTCCCAGTCGGTCGCGAGGTGCAGATAGCCCCCGGGCCGCAGCCGGCCGGCCAGCAGATGCACCAACGGCGGCTGGATCAGACGGCGTTTGTGGTGGCGCTTCTTTGGCCACGGATCGGGAAAGAAGACGTGGATGGCGCTGAGGCTGCCGGCAGCGATCATGTGGTTCAGCACTTCGACCGCGTCGTGCTGAATGATGCGCACGTTGGCCAGCGCGTGGGCCTCGATCAGGCGCAGCAGGCTGCCGACGCCGGGCGTGTGCACTTCGATCCCGAGATAATCGTTTTGCGGGTGCGCTAAGGCGATCTGCGCCGTGGTTTCACCCATGCCGAAGCCGATCTCGAGGATCTTCGGCGCCGGCCGCCCGAACGCCGCGTCCAGGTCCAGTGGCGCCCGTGCATACGCGATGCCGAAGGTCGGCAGCAGCGTTTCCACGGCGCGGCGCTGCGCATTGGAAACGCGGCCCTGGCGCAGCACGAAGCTGCGGATGTGCGGCGGGGTGTCGGGATCGTTCAACGAGAAAGCCGTGCCGGCATGCCACGGCGGGGGAAAGTCTTTAGGCCGCCTTGTCCTTCGCGGCGATGCCGATGACCCCGGTCGTCGGTGACGAAGGCGCGGCGGAATATAGCTTCTTCGGCATGCGCCCGGCGAGAAAAGCCTCGCGTCCGGCCTCGACCGCTTTTCTCATCGCCGAGGCCATCAGCACCGGGTCGCGCGCCGCGGCGATTGCCGTGTTCATCAACACGCCGTCGCAGCCCAGCTCCATGGCGATGGCCGCGTCCGAGGCCGTGCCTACGCCGGCGTCCACCAGTACCGGAACCTTGGCATTGGAGAGGATGATCTGCAGGTTCCACGGGTTGAGGATGCCC
>CAYNFN010000239.1:0-2219 GCA_964396485.1 uncultured Alcaligenaceae bacterium | reverse complement strand
TCCACAGGGGCGAGACTTCGACGAGATCGACGCGGTTTCCCCATGCGTCCCAGGGCGTGTGCCTCGGCTCGTTGAGACGGTCGGCGATCTGCATGCGGTACAGCTCTCCGCCGGCCAGCTCGCCGAGGCTCGCCAGCTCCGGCTCAACCGCCGCCAGCACGTCGGCGGGGAGTGCACGCGCGAGGTAGGAGCGCAGCACGCGATCCGAGGTGTACTGATTGTCCAGCTCGGGGGCGGGTTGGTTGAAAGGCATTACGAGGGCCGAGGTACGAGGGCCGAGGGCTGAGTGAAATTCAAGAGCCAACCCTTTGGGCTTGGCGGTTGCAAGAGAATCGGAAACGAAGGAATGTCATTGGCGATTCTTGTTCTTTGCTTTTACTCGGCCCTCGTCCCTCGCCCCTCGCCCCTTCATCGACGGTCAAAGACCGCCGATGCAGAGATATTTGATTTCCAGATATTCCTCGATTCCGTACTTGGATCCTTCCCGGCCGATGCCGGACTGCTTGACCCCGCCGAAGGGCGCGACTTCGTTGGAAATGAGCCCGGTGTTGACGCCAACCATGCCGGATTCGATGCCTTCGCCGACACGCCAGATGCGGCCGATGTCGCGGGCGTAGAAATACGAAGCCAGCCCGAATTCGGTGTCGTTGGCCATGGCCACGCCTTCCTCCTCGGTCTTGAAGCGGAACAGCGGCGCCACCGGCCCGAAGGTTTCCTCCCTGGTCACCTTCATGGTCGTGTTCACGCCGATGAGCACGGTGGGCTCGAAAAACAGACCACCGAGCGCATGTTTCTTGCCGCCGACCACGATTTTCGCACCCTTGGAAACCGCGTCCCGGATGTGCTCTTCGACCTTCGCCAGCGCGTTTTCGTCGATCAGCGGACCGATGTTGACGCCGGTTTCGGTGCCGCGGCCGACCTTGAGCGCCCTCACCTTCTCGGCGAGTTTGGCAGCGAACCTGTCGTACACGTCGTCCTGCACCAGGATGCGGTTGGCGCAAACGCAGGTCTGACCGTTGTTGCGGTACTTGGAAATCATCGCGCCTTCGACCGCCGCGTCGATGTCCGCGTCGTCGAACACCAGGAACGGCGCGTTGCCGCCGAGTTCGAGCGAGATTTTCTTGATGGTGTCCGCGCTCTGCTTCATCAGCACCGCACCAACTTCGGTGGAGCCGGTAAAGCTGATCTTGCGCACCGTGGTGTTCGACGTCAGCTCACCGCCGATCTCCTTCGCGCTTCCGCTTACTATGTTGATGACGCCCTTGGGGATGCCTGCGCGCTCGGCCAGTTCGGCCAGCGCAAACGCGGAGTAAGGCGTCTGGGTGGCCGGCTTGATCACCACTGTACAGCCCGCGGCGAGCGCCGGCGCCGCCTTGCGGGTGATCATTGCCGCCGGGAAGTTCCACGGCGTAATCAGGCCGCACACGCCGACCGGCTGCTTGATGACAACCAGGCGCTTGTCGGCCTGGTGCTGCGGAATCACGTCGCCGTAGACGCGCTTGGCTTCCTCGGCGAACCATTCGATGAAGGAGGCGGCGTAGGTGATTTCGCCCTTGGCCTCAGTCAGCGGCTTGCCCTGCTCGGTGGTCATCATCAGCGCCAGATCGTCGGTGTTGGCGATCATCAGATCGAACCACTTGCGCAGAATGTTGGCGCGCTCCTTGGCCAGCTTCGCGCGCCACGCCGGCAATGCGGCGTTCGCCGCTTCGATGGCACGGCGTGTTTCCGCCGCTCCCATCTTCGGAATGGTGCCGATCACCGAGCCGTCGGCCGGATTGGTGACGTTGATCGTCGCCTTCGAATCGGCATCCCGCCACTCGCCGTTGATGTAACCCTGCTGGCGGAAAAGCCGCGAATCCTTCAGGGTGAGGACGAATTTGGCATCGCGGGGAGCGTTCATTGGGAGTCTCCGGGAAAGCGTGAGAGGGGGATGGGGAATTATAGACTCGGAGCGCACAAACGACAGGACCGAGGTTCGAGGGCCGACGACTGAGGACTGAGGGCCGAGGACTGAGGTACGAGGCATGAGTAAAAAATCGCAACAAAGCCTAGTAAAACGCCTCATGCATTTTCTTGGTCTTCCGCCCTCAGTCCTCAGGCCTCGGCCCTCGTACCTGTTCTGATCGGTGTCAACCGATCAGAACGTCCCAGGATACGCTCCGCCATCGATGAGGAAATTCATCCCGGTGATGTAACCCGCCTGCCTGCTGCAAAGGTAG
>CAYNFN010000238.1:0-6473 GCA_964396485.1 uncultured Alcaligenaceae bacterium | reverse complement strand
GGGAAGGACAGTCCGCCCGGCGAAGACGGCGTTGGCGCCGAGCGCCTCTTCGATTCGCAGCGCCTCGTTCCACTTGGCCATGCGTTCGGAGCGCGCGAACGATCCCACCTTGAGCTGGCCGGCATCCCAGCCGACCGCGAGGTGGACGATGGTGACATCCTCGGTCTCGCCCGAGCGGGCCGAGACGATGGTGCCCCAGCCGGCGCGCTTGCCTGCATCGAGCGCGGCCTTGGTCTCGGTGACGGTGCCGGCCTGATTGGGCTTGATCAGCACCGCATTGCAGGCGCCGTCGGCGGCCGCGTTCTTCACCCGCGCGGCGTTGGTGACCAGAAAATCATCGCCGATGATCTGGACTCTGCTTCCGGCAGCGGCGGTGAATTTCTTCATGCCTTCGGCATCGTCTTCGGCAAGCGGATCCTCGATGGAAACGATCGGGTAGCGCGCAAGCCAGCCGAGCAGCAATTCGCACAGGTCGTCGCTGTCGAGTTCGCGGGACTCCAGCCCGAGCCGGTAACGTCCGTTGCGGCCGAACTCCGAGGCGGCGACATCGAGCGAGATGCCGATGTCTTCGCCGGGGCGGTAGCCGGCGCGCGCGATCGCGCGCATCAGCATGGTCAGCGCCTCTTCGTTGGAGGCGAATGCGGGCCAGAAGCCGCCCTCGTCGGCGACTCCCTGCAACTTTCCCGCTTCCTTCATCAATTCGCCGGCGGCACGGTAGACCTCTGCCGTCATCGCGACCGCGTCGTCGAAGCTGCGTGCGCCCAGTGCCATCACCATGAAATCCTGGATGTCTACGCGCCGTCCGGCGTGCGCGCCGCCGCCGAAGATCTGAATCTCCGGCAGCGGCAGGCGCACGCTTTTCCCCTGTGCGAGGTAGGCGTACAGCGGCATGCGGTGCGCGCCGGCCGCGGCGTGCTGTACCGCCATCGAAGTGGCGATCATGGCGTTGCCGCCCAGCCGTGACTTGCCGGGAGTGCCGTCGAGCGCGATAAGCTCGTCATCGATCTCGGCCTGCGCGAGCGCGTTGCGTCCGATCAGCAGCCGGGAAATTTCGTTGTTTACCTGCCCGATCGCCTTGCTTACACCCATTCCGCCGAATATCGTGCCGCCGTCGCGGAGATCCACCGCCTCGTTGGAGCCGCGCGAAGCGCCCGCCGGCGCGATTGCTCGTCCCGTGACGCCGCCCGCAAGTTGAACTTCCACTTCCACGGTCGGGCGCCCGCGCGAGTCCCACACCCGCCTGCCATGCACCTTGGTGATCGTCGTGTCCGTCATTTTTTGTTCCAGGTGGCGATGTCGCGCTGCCAGGCAGCCCGCACGTCGGCGAGTTTGTCGACCGGCCTGGTCAGAAGCGCGCGTGCGACCCGGCGCACGCGTTCGCGCCCTTCCTCGGCGTTGATGTACTCGACCGGCGACTTGCCGTCCACGCGACCGAGAAACAGTCCCGGCAGCAGGTGCGCGCTGCGCGCTTCGATGTCGGTGCGCGATTCCCAGGTAACGCCAGCGAGATATGCCTGCGCGAGCGCGTCGAAACAGGCCAGGTAGCGGGCCTGCCAGCGCGGCTGCCAGACGCACTTGAGCAGCAGATGGTTCAGGCAGAACGCGAGGTCGAACGCGGGGTCACCGTACCAGGCGCACTCGGCGTCGAGGAAAACCGGCCCATCCGGTCCGGCAAGGATGTTCTTCGGGCTGATGTCGCCGTGAACCAGTGCTTTCCTGGTGGCCCCGGTTACCCGCATCAGGCTGCCCAGGCGCTCGGCGCAGTCGGGATGCTTGTCCGCGGTGGAGGCAAGATAGGGCTCGAGCCGGATCGGAAAGAAGATGTGATCGGTGGCGAATGCGAGTGCCAGTGCGGTGTTGCCCGCGGTGCGGCCGTGGATGGCGGCGACGCAGCGGCCGACATCGCGCGCGGTGTCGGCGGAGATCTCGCCGTCGCGCAGTTGCGTCTTCCACACCGGATAATTCGCGGGCTCAAGGAACTGCATCGCGAACATTCCGCTTTCCCGGTCTTCGCCGAGGATGCGCGGCACCGCAGCGGGAATGATGTCCGCCGCGATCTGCATCCACTGCACTTCGTAGCGATTGCGTTCAACCGGTGCCTGCCAGTCGGCTTCGACCTTCAGTTTCGGCAATGCGCGCTTCACACAGATCGGCCCGGCGGCGAGGTCCACTCGGACGATGTCCGAAGATACGCCGCCGGTGAGCGGCGTGATGGCGGGGCGTTCCCCGGGTTGCAGCAACCCCATGCGCGCAAGCGCAGTGAGGAAAAGATCGTAGCGCATTTTTTCTTGGAGGTTCCCGCGCTTGGCCGATGCCGCACTGTTGGCGCATCATGTATGCGTGGGAAACGAGATGCGAACTTTATCACAGCCATGAGCGCCATTCTGGCACTGGATCAGGGCACGACCAGTTCGCGCGCAATCGTATTCGATGAGGCCGGACAGGTGCTCGGCACCGCGCAGCAGGAACTCACGCAGATTTATCCGCAGTCCGGCTGGGTGGAGCAGGATGCCGATGAGATCTGGTCAACGCAGCTTGCCACTGCGCGTGCGGCGCTGGCACAGGCCGGCCTGAGTGCCGAGAACATCGCCGCGATCGGCATCACCAACCAGCGCGAAACCACGGTGGTATGGGAGCGCGCCACCGGCCGGCCAATCGCCAACGCCATCGTCTGGCAGGACCGGCGCACCGCCGGCCTGTGCGAGCAACTGCGCGTCCAGGGCGTGGAAGCGCTGTTCACCGGGCGCACCGGGCTGCTGCTCGATGCCTATTTCTCCGGAACCAAGGTGCGCTGGCTGCTCGACCACGTGGAAGGCGCGCGCGCGCGCGCCGAGAAGGGCGCCCTGGCCTTCGGAACGGTGGATACCTGGCTGATCTGGAAGCTCACCGGCGGACGCGTCCACGCCACCGACGTCAGCAATGCCTCGCGCACCATGATGTTCAACATCCACACGCGCGACTGGGACGACAAGCTGCTGGGCCTGCTGCGCGTGCCGCGCGCGTTGTTGCCGAAGGTCGTGGCTTCCAGCGCAATCTGCGCCGAGTGCGATTCCGCGCACTTCGGTCGCGGCCTCCCGATCGCCGGCATCGCCGGGGACCAGCAGGCCGCGCTGTTCGGCCAGCAGTGCACCCGAGCCGGGATGGTGAAGAACACTTACGGCACCGGCTGCTTCATGCTGATGCACACCGGCGCCAGGCCGGTGGATTCGCATAACCGGCTGCTGACCACCGTGGCCTGGGAAATCGGCGAGACCATCGAATACGCGCTGGAGGGCAGCGTGTTCATCGCCGGCGCGGCGGTGCAATGGCTGCGCGACGGGCTGGGCATCATCCGCACTTCCGGGGAAGTCGAGGCGCTGGCGCGCTCGGTGCCCGATACCGGCGGCGTATATCTGGTGCCGGCGTTCGCCGGCCTGGGGGCGCCGTATTGGGATCCGCATGCGCGCGGCACCATCGTCGGCATGTCCCGCGGCACCACCGCCGCGCACCTGGCGCGCGCCACGCTCGATTCCATCGCCTACCAGACCGCGGATGTGCTGGAGGCGATGCACGCCGACTCCGGCATCGCGGTCACCGAACTGCGAGTGGACGGCGGCGCGACGCAGAACGACCTGTTGATGCAGTTCCAGGCCGATGTGCTGGGGGTGCCTGTGGTGCGGCCGAAGATCTACGAAACAACCGCGCTGGGCGCCGCCTATCTGGCCGGGCTGGCGGTGGGATTCTGGAAAAACACCGACGCCCTGGCGGCGCAGTGGCAACTGGACCGCCGTTTCGAGCCGGCGATGTCCGCGGCGCGCAGGGCTGCGCTCAAGGCGGGCTGGACCAAGGCGGTAAAGCGCTCGCGCGCTTGGGTCGAGGCCGCCGAAGGAGGTTAAAAAAAAGTTTAACTTGCCTTGACAAACGGCTGATTTTATTGGTATTGTGAGCGCTCGTCTCGGCCGTCCAGGCCGGCGGCGCAGCGTCGGGCAGCCATGGCCAAAATTGCCGTTTTCAATCAAAAGGGTGGGGTCGGCAAGACCACGACTTCGCTTAACCTTACCGCCGCCCTGGCCCGCCGTGGCTACAACCCGCTGTCCATTGACCTCGACCCGCAGGCACATCTTTCCTATGTTTGCGGCAGCGCCGTCGGCAACGCCGACGATTCGATTTTCGGTTTCTACCAGAACGCCAAGCCGCTCACCCAGCTGATCCGTCCGGCGCTGGGCGGCTGGCTGGTCATTCCTGCCCACGTGGAACTCTCAAAGGTGGATACCCAGTTCGGCAAGGGCGCGAACATCCTGAACCGCCTCAACACCGGCATCATCAAGGAGAACCTGAATACGGGACGGCCGATCGTGCTCGATTGCTGCCCGATGCTGGGGGTGCTCAGCTTGAGCGCAATTTTCGCGTCCGACCGCGTGCTGGTGCCGGTCTCGGCCGACTATCTGGCGGTGCAGGGCTTCATTCAAGTGGAGAAGACGTTCAGGGCGCTCGAGCACGTGCTGAAAAAGCGGGTGCTGAGGCGCTACGTGATTACCCGCTTCGACGGCCGGCGCAGGATGTCGCACCAGATTTTCGAGGACCTCAAGGCCCGTTACGGCGACGAAGTTTGCGATACCAGGATTTCCGAGAACGTCAGCGTGGCGGAGAGCCCCGCCTCCAAGAAGGATGTGTTCGCACACTCCCCCGACAGCCGCGGCGCCCAGGATTACGAAGCGCTGCTGAACGAGCTGGTGGATTCCGGTTTTATCGAAGCCAGAAACTGAGGACGAACGTGGCCGCTCGCGCCGCGCTCAGGTTTTTCCCTCGTCTCCCTGCCGGGAAATGAGCGAAATGATTCCATCGAGATCGGTTGCGTCGTCCCTTGTCGCGGTCCCAATCTGTAGGCACTCGAGGATCTCACAGCGCATGTACATTTGCGTGATCTTGCGCTCGGCCTCGGCCTGGTCGCGTGCGTGCACTACCAGGTTGTCGACCGGCAGCCCGCTGCGGGTACGGATCTTCAACCCGAACTTCATCATCGGAACATCAGCTAGAGACATACGCCGATCATTCTAGACGCTATCCCCGATGCCGGGATCAATTCGTGCAAGAGCGTCTTGCCATAGAGAACACCCCCCTCACCCCATCGCTCTCCCCCCAACAACCGGGTGGAGAGGGTGATGGAAACGCGCTGATTCACGATCGTGTAGTTTTTCGGCACCCTCTCTAGCTTGCTGGAGAGGGGCACCGCCGACTCGGCGTTGGCGGAGCCATCCGGGGCGGGAGGCGGTGCTTAGGTGCGCGCCCCGGACTCGTTAGGCGTAGCCCAGTTTGCGGGTAGGGGCGCACAAGGCTGTGTTGCACAGTGTTAATCGGGGCGTTATGCGGCTGCTCCCGCAAGCGGGCCTATGGCTAACGTGTCACAGCCGCCCCGCAGACGGCTGACTTCGTCAGTAACGTGTCCGCGCGCCGGGGTGAGGTGGTTCTGTGGCTACGTCCTTTGTTCCTTGAAATCCCGCTGGTAGCGCTTGTAGTTGTTGACGTAGTGTTCGGCGTTCCACAGGAGCCGGGCGACTTCCTCGTCGGTCAGTTGCCGCACCACCTTCCCGGGCGCACCGACCACCAGCGACCGGTCGGGGATTTCCTTGCCTTCGGTGATCAGGGCATTGGCGCCGATCAGGCAGTGCTTGCCGATGCGGGCGTTGTTGAGGATCACCGACTTGATGCCGATCAGGCTGCCGTCGCCGATGGTGCAGCCGTGCAGCATCACATGGTGGCCGACGGTGACGTTCCTGCCGATGGTGAGCTTGACGCCCTCGTCAGTGTGCAGCACCGAATGATCCTGGATGTTGGAACCTTCGCCGATGGTGATCAGGTCGTTGTCGCCGCGCACAACGACGTTGAACCAGATGCTCACGTCCTTTTCGAGCACCACCGAGCCGATCACGGTGGCGTTGTCCGCGACCCAGTGGTCGCCTCGGGTGATGACTTTCCTGTCGCCCAGGGAATGAATCATGTTTTTTTGATCCCGGTCAGGGTAGGGGCTGGAAAAGAATTCAATTATAGCGGCACGTTTACGCGCGCCACCCGCAAGGGGGATAATCCGGTCAACGGATTCCGGGAGGATCAAGGTCATGTCATCAGTTATCGCAGCCAGGACGGCCGGCGGCACCGATATCGCCGCGTTGCTGGGAGCAGACGTGGACAAGCTGCTCAGCCACGTGTGCAAGGGGATTCCGAAGGAATCGCTTAACCTGCCAGGGCCGGACTTCGTGGACCGGGTGGTGGCGCAGACCGATCGCCCGGGCCCTGTGCTGCGCAGCCTGCAGCAGATTTTCGGGCACGGACGGTTGGCCGGAACCGGCTACCTGTCGATCCTTCCGGTGGACCAGGGCATCGAGCACTCCGCCGGCGCGTCGTTCGCCAAGAACCCGGCCTATTTCGATCCGGAGAACATCGTCAGGCTTGCCATCGAGGGCGGCTGCAACGCCGTGGCCTCGACGCTGGGCGTG
>CAYNFN010000237.1:0-2068 GCA_964396485.1 uncultured Alcaligenaceae bacterium | reverse complement strand
AAAAACGAGGGGGCCGAGTTGCGGCTGGGCGGCGGAGCCGCCACGCGTCCCGAGTGCGGCAAGGGGTGGTTCGTCGAGCCGACGGTTTTCTCGGGGGTGAAAAACAAAATGCGCATCGCCCAGGAAGAAGTCTTCGGGCCGGTGCTCTCGGTGCTCAAATTCGACGACGAAGACGAAGCGGCCGCCATCGCCAACGACGTGCGCTTCGGACTGGGATCAGGCGTGTGGACCAGCGATATCGGCCGCGCCGTGCGCATGGCCGAGCGCATCCAGGCGGGCACCGTCTGGGTCAACACCTATCGCGCCGTGAGTTTCATGTCGCCCTTCGGCGGTTACAAAGACTCGGGAATCGGCCGCGAAAACGGCATCGACGCGATTCGCGAGTATTTGCAGGTGAAAAGCGTCTGGATCAATACCGGCGCGGTCAGCGCCAATCCGTTCGTGATGCGCTGATTCGAAACCTAATCCCGCCTGGACTCTGCTCGAGGCGGCGAACGGCATAATGCCCGGGGCAGGAACAAGGAGCGAAAAATGAAAGCTGTGGTTTTCCCCGGCGACCGTAAGCTGGAGTTCCTGGAGTTTCCCGACCCGACGCCCGGTCCGGGCGAGGTGGTACTGGAGATCAAGGCGTCGGGCATGTGCGGCAGCGACCTGAAGTACTATCGCGCCTCCGGGGGCGCAGCGTCCCTGGGCTTCAAGACCAGCGGCGGTCCCGTGATCGCCGGACATGAGCCCTGCGGGGTGGTGGCGGCAGTCGGACCCGGCGTTGCCGAAAACCAGGCCCGGGTCGGCATGCGCGTGATGCAGCATCACTACCGGGGCTGCGGCGTGTGTGCGCATTGCTCGACGGGCTGGGCGCAGCTCTGCATCGAGGGCGTCGCCGAAGTCTACGGCGCGACCGGTCACGGTGCCCATGCGAGATACATGAAGTGTCCGGCGCGCACTCTGGTCCCGCTTCCCGATGAGTTGTCATTCGACGCCGGCGCTGCGGTGTCGTGCGGGACCGGCACCGCGTGGAGCGCGCTGCACCGGCTCGACTTGCAGGGCGATCACACCATCGCCGTCTTCGGCCAGGGTCCGGTCGGACTTTCGGTCACGCTGCTAGCAGCCGAAATGGGCGCCCGCGTGATTGCTTTGGACACCAGCGAGGAAAGGCTCGCCCGGGCGAAGGAGTTCGGCGCGGACGTTCTGATCAATCCCAAGACCACCGAAAACGTGGTGCACGCGATCAAAGACCTGACTCACGGTCTGGGCGCCCATCTCGCGCTCGACGCCTCGTCCTCCCCAGTGGCACGAGCGCAAGCCGTGCGCAGCGTGCGAACCTGGGGCAGGGCCTGCTTTGTCGGCGAGGGCGATACCGTCACGCTGGACGTGAGCAACGACCTGCTTCGCAGGCAGGTCACGCTGATCGGATCGTGGACCTTCTCCACCGTCGGTCAAGCCGACTGCGCCCGCTACATTGCAGATCGCGGAATCAATGTCGATCGCCTCTTCACGCACCGCTGGAAGCTGGACCAGGCGGCGGAAGCCTATCGGCTGTTCGATGCACAGACGTCGGGAAAAGGCGTCATCCATCCGTCATGACTAATTATCCGCTCCCCCTGGTGAGAGGGAAGGAGCAAGAAAGCCGCCGGCTTTGCCGGGGGTCAATCAACAGGGGAGGTCCGCTATGAAAGCATCACGGCCATTAGCTGTCGGCGTCGCCGTTTTATTTCTGGCACTGATGTCTCTGCAGCCGGCATCTGCACAAGCTCCGACAAAGCTGCGTTTCGAATCGGTATTCCCGGTATCGAGTCTGTTCTTCGAAAGTTCCAAATATTTTGCCGAGCGCGTCAAGGCGTTGAGCGGCGGACGTCTGCTGATCGAAATGCTGCCGCCCGGCGCAGTGGTGCCGCCTTTCGAAGTGCTCGACGCGATACACAAGGGCGTGCTGGACGGCGGGCATACGGCGGCGGCCTACTGGGTGGGCAAGAACCGCGCGGCCACCCTTTTCGGCCCGGCACCCGGGGGACCGTTCGGCTTCGACATTCTCGACTACATGGGCTGGATTCACGAAGGCGGCGGACTG
>CAYNFN010000236.1:0-3444 GCA_964396485.1 uncultured Alcaligenaceae bacterium | reverse complement strand
GCCTCGCCGAACCCGGTGTCCACCACGATGGTGCGGCTCTTTCCCGCGATCACCCACACGTAGTAGTTGAGCGGCATCTCGGTATCGTGAGGATCACCGCCGATAAAATTCTCGGGCGAGCGGCGCATCAGCCGTGCGTACTTGATCGCATAGACTTCGTAAACTTCGTCATTCATCGAACTGATCTCCTGCGTTGCTCACGCCACGACTTCCTGGCTGCTTACTTTTTCTCCACCTTATCCAACTCGGCGAAGGTTTCCCTGGCCACCCTGAACGCATCCACCCCTGCCGGGATGCCACAGTAGATCGCGACCTGCAGCAGCACCTCGCGGACCTCGGCTTTCGTAACCCCGTTGCGCAGCGCGCCGCCGATGTGCATCTTGAGTTCGTGCGGACGGTTAAGCGCCGACAGCATCGCGAGGTTGAGCATGCTGCGGGTCTTCTTCGGCAGTTCCTCACGGCCCCACACCGCGCCCCAGCAGTACTCGGTCGTCAGTCTTTGCATCGGCATGTTGAAGTCGTCCGCCAAGGCGATGGATTTCTCCACGAACTCGGCGCCGAGTACGGACTTGCGGATCTTCAGACCGCGTTCGAACAATTCGTCATTCATTTCTTATCTCCTGAAGTAAAGGTAAACCAATCACAGCCAGAACAACTCTCACCACGGAGGACGCGGAGGACACGGAGGAAAAGCAAAAACGAGGGAAAGCAAATTGGGGTTAAGAGCAGGGTGACTTTTCGTGACCCACTGCCGCCAATTCCTACTTTGGTGGATCGTTCGCCAATTAGGGGTTCTAACTCTCGAATGCCTTTTTTGCTCTTGTTCTTCCTCCGTGTCCTCCGTGTCCTCCGTGTTGAGCGGTGTTCTTGTTTAAAAAAAAGCCGCTCGCTATTGAGTAGGCCAGACGGGGCTGGCAAGCGCATCCTTGGGCGGATAGACGGTGATCGGCACGCCTTTCTGCCACTGCACGATCAACAGGCTCGCGTCCGCGCGCCGGCCGCTGTCTTCGAACCTCAGCTTGCCGTTGCCGGGGAAGAAGTTCGCCGCGCCGCCGCTGAGGTTCATCGTACGCAGCGCCTGGGCCACCGCCTTCCGGTCGGCTTTGCCGGCGGCTTCAAGGGCTGCCTTGAAAATCAACATGTCGCCATAGGTGGTCACGAAATGCTGGGTCGGCCACGGCTCGTTGGTCTTGGCCTTCACCTCGGCGACGAAATCCATCTGCGCGCTGGTGGTCCAGTTGGCGACTACAGCCATGACGCCTTCGAGCTGCTCGATATTCATGTTGGTGCGCAGGTCCGGGTCGAGAATCGCGGCGCCATTCGCGATCGTCGGCAGTTTGCCGCGCCCGAGCCCGAACTCGTTCATTTTCTCCAGCAGCAGCTTGGCGTCCGAAATCACCGTGGGCAGCAGGATGAGGATGTCCGGCCGCGCCGAACGCACCTTCTGGATCAGGGGTGTGGCGTTCGCCAGCGGCGGCGTGAAGGTCTCGTCCACCACCAATTTCAATCCGAGCTTGGCGAACTGGTGGTCGCGCATCGGCTTGACGAACGATACCGACGCGGCGGTATTGTCCATGACAATGCCGATGGTCTGCGGCCGCTTGCCGGAGGCCTTCTCCGCCATCTCCATCAGCGCCGGCAGGGACCCTTCCGCCTGCTGCACGCCGGTGGCGGAAGTCTGGAACACGTACTTGAATCCACGCGACGTGATCAGGTCCGAATGCGAGAAAGTGACCACCGGCAACTCGGCACGCTCGGTGACTTCGGTGACCGCCAGCGTGAAGGAGCTGAGATAGGCGCCGGTTGCGACAACCAAATCGGGCGAATTAGCCACCATGCGCTGTGCTGCATTCTTCGCCCTTTCCACCGAATCTCCCGCGTCGAACACCGAGAGCTTGAGTTTCGCCCCGCCCATTGACTTGATGCCGCCCTGCCGGTTGATGGTTTCGATCGCCATGTCGGCGGCCATCTTCATCACCTGACCCTGCCGGGCGTAAGGCCCCGACATCGGCGCGATCAACCCGACCTCCACTTCTTTCGTCTGCGCGGTTGCGGCAATCGCGGCGGCCGCCATCGCCGTAGCGAGCAACGCGCGGACCACGTGCTTTCCAAGCGGAGCAATTGTCATGTTGTGCATCACATCCTCCCCCGGTTCTGTTCGACTGCCAGGAAAATGATTCCGTTACATTCCAAGATACGCCTGCCTGATCCGGTCGTTGCTTTTCAGTTCGTCATGGCTGCCCTCGAGCACCACACGCCCGGCCTCGAGCACGTAGCCGCGCGTGGCGAAGTGCAGCGCCTCCGCGACGCGTTGTTCGACCATCAGCACGGTAAGCCCCGAGCCGGTATGGATGGCGACGATGCGCTCGAAGATTTCATCGGCGACCGCCGGCGCCAACCCCAGCGACGGCTCGTCGAGCATCAGCAGCTTGGGCGACGACGCCAGCCCCCTGGCGATGGCGAGCATCTGCTGCTGACCTCCGGACAATGCGCCAGCCTGAGTCTTTGCGCGTTCCGCCAGCACCGGAAACCAGGTGTAGGCCTTTTCCAGATTCTCTGCCCAGTTGCGGCGGCCGGCCTCGGTGCCCGCGCCCATCTCCAGGTTCTCGAGCACCGTCAGCGAAGGAAACACCTGCCTCCCCTCGGGAACATGGGCAATGCCCAGGTGCGGCCGCGCGGCGGGCGCGACTGCCAGCAGGTCGTTGCCTTCGAAGCGGATGGCGCCGGACATCGGCGGCACGATACCCGAAATGGTCTTGAACAGCGTGGTCTTGCCGGCGCCGTTGGGCCCGACAATCGCGACGAATTCCCCGGCGCCGACCCTTATGGTGACACCGTTCAGCACCGGCACGGCGCCGTAACCTGCGCCGAGTGCCTCGATCTCAAGCATTGGCGACCCTCCAGCGCTTTCCCAGGTACGCGTCGATCACCGCGGGGTTCCTTGTGATGTCAGCGGGCTGCCCCTCGGCCAACACGGCGCCATCGTTGAGCACGACGAAGCGGTCCACCAGGCGCACCATCGCCTGCATGGTGTGCTCAATGATGACGATGGTGACGCCGCGCGCGGCGAGCTTGCGCACCAGCGCGATCACTTCCTCGACCTCATTGCCGCCCAGTCCCGCCAGCGTTTCGTCGAGCAGCAGCACCTTCGGTTTGCCGGCGAGCGCGCGGGCGAGCTCCAACAGGCGCAACTGCTTGTTCGACAGGCTGCCGGCGAGAAGCTGTGCGTCGCGCTCCAGCCCGACCTGTGCAAGTGCGGCTTCGGCATTGGCACGCGCCTCCCGGTCCGACGCCGCGTGCACATACGCGCCGACGACGACGTTCTCCAGCACGGTCATGCGCCGGAACGGCCTGACTACTTGGAACGTGCGGCCGACTCCGGCGGCGCAGATTTGGTACGGCCGTGCGCCGACGATGTCCCTGCCTTCCAGCAGGATCTGCCCG
>CAYNFN010000235.1:0-2662 GCA_964396485.1 uncultured Alcaligenaceae bacterium | reverse complement strand
GTCTTGTCCACGATCTGCCGGCAGATCGCGGAATCGGTGACATCGCCGGCCACCAGCATCGCTTTGCCGCCGGCCTTTTCCACTGCCGCCGCGACTTTCTCCGCTTCCGCCTTGCTCTTGTTGTAATGGACGGCAACCTTGGCGCCGTTGGCACCGAACGCCTTCGCCGCACCCGCGCCGATGCCGGTGCTGGCACCGGTTATCAGCACGACTTTATTCTTCAGATCTTCGATCATCTTTCCCCCAGAATAAAATTAACCACGGAGGACACGGAGGACACGGAGGAAAAGCAAGAGAAAAGAAGTTGGGCAAAAACCTTTCGTTGGTTAACGTCATGCCGCATTAATTTTAGCGGTACAGATTTGCGAACCATCACCACGGTTTCTGACCCCGACCTGCGTTTCCTCGTTCTTGTTTTACCTCCGTGTCCTCCGCGTCCTCCGTGTTTGGCGTTGGTCTAGTTGGTTTAAGGCATCAAGACGGTCGAGCCGGTGGTCTTGCGGGCTTCGAGATCGCGATGCGCCTGGGCAGCGTCTTCGAGCTTATAGGTCTGATTGATTTCGATATTGACCTTGCCGGACTTGACGATGTCGAACAACTCCTTAGCCGCCGCTTCGAGGTCTTCCCGGCGGGCGGTGTAGGTCATCAACGTGGGGCGAGTGACATAGAGCGAACCCTTGGCCGAGAGCAGGTTGAGGTCGAATGCGGAAACGGGACCGGAGCCGTTGCCGAACATCGCCAGCAGGCCGCGCGGCATCAGGCAGTCGAGCGATCCCATGAAAGTATCCTTGCCCACCGAGTCGAACACGACTGGAACTTTGGCGCCGCCGGTGATTTGCTTCACCCGCTCGACGAAGTTCTCGCGGGTGTAAACGATGGTGTGGTCGCAGCCGTGCGCTTTGGCGATCTTCGCCTTCTCATCCGAGCCGACGGTGCCGATTACCGTCGCGCCCAATGCCTTGAGCCACTGGCAGGCGATCAGACCGACGCCGCCGGCGGCAGCATGGAACAACACGGTCTCGCCCCTCTCCACGTGGTACACGCGGCGGATCAGGTACTGCACGGTGAGGCCCTTGAGCATCATCGCCGCGACCATCTTGTCGGAGATGCCGCTGGGCACCTTCACCAGCCGATTTGCCGGAACCAGACGGACTTCGGAATACGCTCCGGGCGGCCCGCCCGCGTAGCCCACGCGATCGCCCGGTTTGACGTGGTTGACGCCGTTGCCGACGGCTTCGACCACGCCCGCCGCTTCCGAGCCGATGCCGCTCGGCAACGGCAGCGGATACAGGCCGGAACGATGATAGGTGTCGATGAAATTCAGGCCGATGGCGGTGTGCTTGACCCGGGCCTGTCCGTCGCCGGGATCGCCGACCTGGACGTCGTCGAGCTGTAGAACTTCGGGCCCGCCTGTCTTGTGGAATCGTAAGGCTTTAGTCATTGCTTACTCCTGGGAATGTTTGCTGATCCGAACTGTATTGCGGCGGGCCTAACTTCACGCTCCGGGGTCACTTCCACGCGCCGAGCGCGTGGAACCTGTTCCGCCCTCCGCGCTCACCGCCTGTTTTGTGGAATCGTACGGCTTTAGTCATGGCTTGCTCCTGGGAATGTTTGCTGATCCGAACTGTTTTCCGGCGGGCCTAACTTCACGCTCCGGTACCGGCCTGTATTCTAGCAGCCGCATCGTCAAGCAGATGCCGGCCGCACGCGGCGGCGCCACCACCAGATCACGAGCGGCGAAAGCCATACCACGACCGTGACCAGTCCGAGCGCCCCGGCGATCGGCCGATCGAAGAATGCGACAAAACGCCCGTCCGCCTTGATCAATGAAGTGACGAAGTTTTCTTCCAGCATGCGCCCGAGCACGGCACCGAGAATGACCGGGGCCACCGGAAAGCCGTTCTCCTCAATGACGAACGCCAGGATGCCGAATGCCAGCATAACTCCTATGTCGAAGGCGGAATTGTTGATCGCGAACGCCCCGACCGTGCAGAACAGCAGGATCACCGGCATCAGCACCGAGCGCGGAACCTTGAGCACCTGTTTGTAACTCTTGATCGCCAGCACGCCGAGCGGCAGCATCAGCAGATTGGCAAGGAAGAACACGATGAACACCGCATAGATGTTTTGCGGATCGTTGATGAATATCATCGGGCCGGGATTCATGTTCTTCAGGTACAGCACGCCGATGGCGATGGCGGTGATGGAATCGCCGGGAATCCCGAACACCAGCGCGGGAATCCACGCGCCGGAAAGCGCGCTGTTGTTCGCCGCTCCGCTCTCGATCACGCCTTCGACGTGGCCGGTGCCGAACTTCTCAGGCTGCTTCGAGAATTTCTTCGACATCGCATACGACATCCAGGCCGCGATGTCAGCGCCCGCGCCCGGCAGCGCGCCGATCAGCGTGCCCAGCGCGCTGCCGCGCAGCGTCTGCAGCGGATACTGGCGCACCAGCGCCCACTGCCCCTTGAAGATGCTGCCGAACTTCTCCTGCGCGAGGTGCAGCGGCCGCTCGATCGACGTCACATAGCGCAGGACTTCTGACACGGCGAACAATCCGACCATCATCGGGATCAGGGTGATGCCACCCATCAGATTCGGTTCGTCGAAACTGAAGCGCGGAAACGCGGCCGGGTTCTCCATCCCGACGGCGGCTATCAGC
>CAYNFN010000234.1:0-29292 GCA_964396485.1 uncultured Alcaligenaceae bacterium | reverse complement strand
GCCTCCCGCCCCGGATGGCTACGCCAACGCCGTGTCGGCAGCGCAAAGGTACGCAAGCGAGAACGGAAACAAGCAGAACGTAACTCGACGATGAGGCCTCATGCCATGATTTTGCAGATTCCCCATTTCCCATTTAGAACTCTCCTGCTTCCTTGCGCCTCTCTTGCCGTTCTCTGCGTACCCCTCAAGGGGGTATTAAAAAGAATCCTCTGCGTCAACGCTTTTATTGCCGGCCGTCGGCCAGCTGGTTCCGCGTTAGTAATGCCCAAACAGGATTTCAAGGGTTACGCCAACGTAAAACTGCGAATGGCGGACTTCGCCGGGAGACGACTTTGGCCAATCGTAACCTGTGTACACTTCTCCCAGCAGCCATTTGCGCCCAAGCGTCTGCCGGTACGCCAGGCGTTCGCCATAGGTGCTCACGTTCACCGCGGCGTCGGTCTGCCCTTCGACCCTGACTTCGGCAAGCGCGGCTTTCGCGTTACCCAGATTTCGGTAAAGCGTGATCCCGGTACGCCAGCTCAAACCGAGGGTGGATTGCGACCAGGTGCCGTCGTTGAACCAGCGCGCGAGGGTAGGCTCGTTGATTTTGTATTCGTAGTCCAGGGCGGTGGTCTCACCCCAGCCTTCAAACTTGCGCCAGAAGAAGGTTTCGGTAAAGCGCCACTGCGAAATATCGGTGCGCAGGAATTCGCGCTGGTAGCGCGCGCGCGCGCGCGGTGCCAGTTCCCCGTCCTGGATGCGCAGACTGAGGCGGAAGTCCAGCGACTCGTTCTCCTTCTTGATGCCGTCATAGCCGAATCCAATCCGTACCGCGTCGGATTGCGAAGTGGACGACGGCTGCGTCGTATCCCCTTCCGTCACGCCATCGGTGCGGCTGAGGACGGAGTTGCGCTCGTCCTCGTTCTCGACGAAGAAATTCATGCTCTTGTTCAGATTGGGGGTGGAAACCCGCAGGCGGAACCGCAGCTTCCCGTCTATGCCGACCCCCTCCCGACGCTCGAGCGTATACGCCACCCGCCCGCTGATTTTCTTGGCCGCTTCATCAAAGCGTTCTTCGCCGAAAAAACCGTCGAACCAGCGCACCGATGCGCAGATGCCACGGTGCAACTGGCGTCGGGACCAGTCCAGGCCGAGCAGCTCCTGGTCCTCCTCCATCACGCAGGGATCGGGTTCCTCCGCGTCTTCGTCGAGCACTATGGCCGTGTCCGTACTGACTTCGATCCCTGTCTCTGTGGGATCCGCGACCGGTGCCGGCTCCTCGGCGAAACTTCCGGTGGCAGCAAGAACTACGATGTGCAGCAGCAGCAGTCGAATCAAAATCACGCGCACCGCCAGCGATCGGTTCTGTGCTTGACAGGTTACGTCACTTCCACCGGCAAATTTTCCAGAATCCAGTGGCATCCGCGGGTGCAGCGGTGGGCTCGGGGCCGCGGGCCGCCCGGGCCGGGCGCCCCGAATTCTCTGCAACTCAAAGGCAACCGCGTACGAAATTGGCCTGATCCTGCGCGGCGCCGAGCAGCAAGCCGAGGTCGTTGCCCGCCAGGATCATGCGCATCCCGCGCCCGACATAGCGCTTGAGCAGATCCCTGGTGTAGACGCCCCCGAGCGCCGGCCATTTGCCGTGCTTCCGGCAGGCGCCGATGACTGCGTCTATCGCGGCCACCACGCGTTCATGGTCCAACTGGCCGGGAATCCCGATCTCGAGGCAAAGGTCGTTCGTGCCGATCAGCAAAACGTCGATACCGGACACCGCCGCAATCTGCTCGGCGTTTTCGATTGCGCGCGGAGTTTCCAGCATCGCCACCACCAGAGTCGCCTCGTTCATCCCTGCGACCACTTCATTGGGCGGCACCGCGGCAAAACCGAACTGGGGATAGCCGCCCGCTATGGACCGATGTCCCAGCGGCGCGAAACGAAACGCATCCACCATTGCGCGAGCCTGATCCGGCGTATCCACGTGCGGCATCACGATGCCGAGCGCGCCGCCGTCGAGGCAACGGGTGGCGAGCGCGAGTTCGCCGGCCGGCACGCGCACCAGCGGCGCGATGCCGGCGTCGAGAGCCGCCACCGAGATCGAATATGCGGTCTCCACCGAGGTCGGCCCGTGCTCCAAGTCAATGAACAGCCAGTCGAAACCCGCGGTTTTCATCACTTTCGCGATCTCGACTCCGCGCACCGCCCTCACGCCGATACCGATCGCGATCCCGCCTTTCGACAGGAGCTCCTTTGCCGGATTCACTATGCGTTGCATTCTTTCTCCCATTCATGTTGTTACAGCACTCGGTCGCCGTAACTGGTGTTGCATACTTCGAAGAAATCGGCCGGCCGATGGCCGGCGACAAGGGCGTTGACGCAAAGGATTCTTTTCGATACCTCTTTGAGGGGTACGCAAAGAAACCCAAGGTGTGGAAAAAGCAGAAACTCGTCGCCCGCGACAGTTGGCCGGGAGATGCACGGTTCGGGAAAGCAGGAGGGTGTAAAAAGAAGCGTTTAACTTGTTAACCTGTGAACTTCATCGATAAGGAGTATGGGAGGACCATTCCCTTTCAGACTTCGCAACGCGCAAGCTATCCCTTGTTGACATTAAGCTTGAAATTATAAACACAATATGATGAAAATTCGCAAATATTTTGAATTAATAAAGGGGAGGCGGGAGACGGATCGCACAGCCGATTTTGTCAACGCCGAAATTCAGAATCGAGCATCGCCCTCGTCAAAGCATCGGTCGAAATCCGTGTTGGCACCGAACTCCTCCTCGATCCCCAGCGTGGCGCAGGACGTTCCTTCCGGCCCCGCGTCGAGCAGGGCGTGGCTGATTGCGACTTGCGTGATCGCGGCCGTGATCCCGGCACAGCACGCATTCGCGGATGAGGAAGACACCCTGAACGTGGTGGCGGGCGCTGGAGTTACCTACGAATCCAACCTGTTCAGAGTCGCAAACGATCCGGAGTCCGACATCATCAGTAAAGCCAACGTGGGGCTGCGCATCGACAAGCGATATGCGCAGCAGCGTTTTCAGTTCGACATTACCGAAACGGCTTCCCGTTACAGCAAATTTTCTCAGCTGGATTTTGATGCGCTCGACTATCGCGGCGCGTGGCTCTGGCACCTCAGTCCGCGGGTGAGCGGTACGCTCAGCGCCAGCCGCTCCGAGAACCCCGTCCCGTTCGAGGATAGGCTCGGTATTAACAGACGCGACGTGCGTACCAACGAGAACTATGTATTCAGTCTCGACGCCTGGGTCTTTGGCGGCTGGCACCTGCTCTTGGGTGCCTCAGCGGAGGAGCAGACGAGCGAACAACCATTCCAGACCACACCGGATTTTCGCAGTGTCAGCGGGGAAACCGGTGTCAGGTATTTGACGCCATCCGGTAATTCGATCACCGTTACCCAGCGTTTGATCGTGGGAGAATATCTCCACAAGGTCCCCAACCCGATCAATTCCGTCGACGATGACTACCGCCAGTTGGAAAGCGGACTCCAGGCGAACTGGATTCTGAACGAGTACTCCACCGTGACCGGCCGCCTGGGTTGGGTCGAGCGCAACCACGACATCGCCACCGAGCGCGATTTCTCTGGCCCCGCCGGGGATCTGGGTTACATATGGACCCCGACGGACAAACTTGGCTTCGAGTGGATCGCCAGCCGGAGGATCAGCGTCTATCAGCGCGTCGTGTCCAGTTACGTTGTGGACAATGTTTTGTCTTTCACAACTGTATGGCGGGCCAGCGAAAGAGTTACTTTGCGTATGCGTCTGGAAGTGATGGAAAGCGACTTCCGCGGAGGGCTGGTGGCATCGAGCGTCCCGCCACGCAGCGACACCAGGGCCATTGCGCGGGTGGGCGCGGACTGGATGCTGCTGCGCAGCATTACCGTTGGCGCCAGCCTGGAGCAGCAGCGACGTTCCTCCAACGAGTCCCTGAACAACTACGACGCCACCATCGCCAGCATCAACGCCGCATTTCAGTTCTGAGTCTGCCTGGGTAGGCGCCGGCGCAAATTCCGCAACCGGCCTCAAAGTGGCCGCCGGACCGAGCGGGGGTCATCATGCCTTGTTGCGGCTCCTCAGGGCAATGTTGCTGTTGGTGAATCCCTTTGGCGTCGTTTAAAATGCGTTGTGACAGAATCCGTGCGCACTTTACAACTCCGAATTGTCCGGCGAAGCGCTCTCACACCATGAACATCCGTGTCGTTCTCGGCCCCATATCCTTGTCTGCTCGCCACCATCGCCACCTCCGGGCGCGGGATGGATGAGGCGGCTGCTAACGGCCTGCGTACCGTGTTTTTCCGGCCGCATCAACCGCGGGTACAGCTACGATTTTCGCTGACTTTGGCGGATGTGCATCTGGTTTCGCTGAAACCGGAACTTGAAGGCCTGATCTTGCCGAGCAAGGCGTATGGCGTAATCGCTGCGGGCCGACCCATGATTTTCGTGGGCGCAGCCGATGGGGAGATCGGCCGCTTGCTCGTGGAAGTCGATTGCGGAGAGGTTGTCCGTTCCGGAGATTGCGATGCGCTGGTTTCTTCGAATCTTGGTATGATGAACGCTCCGGATCGCGGCGAAGCAATGGGACAACGCGCGCGCTGTTCGAACAGCGCTTTTCGAAGACTGCCGCACTGACCGCTTGGGAAAGGTTACTGGTGGAAGCGGGAAATCGATGACGACCGCAGCGCCCGCGGCGCGAATGATGGAAAGGCAGTGATTCAGTGGCAGTGGCAGTGGAAGTGAATGTGCTTCTCGACATTTGCTACTGTGGGAAAAATTCTAAGGCAAGTTGCCGAAAACGAAAGACAGGGGTAATGTAGGGCGGGTGCCAAGGGCATGGCACATATGACAGGAAAAACCTGATTGCAACCAATAAGTAATTAAGAGCCCGAGAGCAATAAAGAGCGTGACTTGTAGCGCGCAGTGCAAGTGATGTGGTACCGGGGAACCGGCGCCTTTTCAGGCGAATGGCGACCCGGTAAGGGGAGGCAGAAGAAATGCTGTATGCCATAGTGGCGTTCGTCGGAACGCTGTGTCTGATCTCCCTGCTGCGCAAACACGCTCACGGGTTCCGGCTGGTTGATACGCCTTCCCCCCGCAAGACCCATCTCGGCGAGATTCCCGTGATCGGTGGCCTTGCGTTCGGTATTGCTTTCCTCCCCCGGCAGCGCGCCCTGCGGCACCGAGTATCGAACTGGGCGTTCGTGGTCTTCAATAATTAGGTCCACCGCCAACGCAACCGGGGAAAACAATGAACCTCTCGCGATTGATTCCGTTCCTGATGCTTGTTCTCAGCGCGACTTTCAGTCTGGGCATTCAGGCGCAGGACAAGCAGCCCGAATACCGGTTTGGCCCCGGCGACACCGTGCGCATCCAGGTCTATCAGAACCCCGACCTCACGCTGGAAACACGGGTGACCGAGAACGGAACGATCACATTTCCGCTGATCGGCAATGTCAAGATCGGCGGCCTGACCGTTGCCGCCGCAGAAGTGGTGATAGCGGACGCGCTCAGGTTGGGCGGCTATATCAAACAGCCGCAGGTCACCGTCATGCCGGTACTGATACGCAGCACCCAGGTGTCCGTCCTCGGGCAGGTCAATCGTCCCGGCCGCTATCCGCTCGAGACCCTGAACATCAACGTGTCCGAAGTTCTTGCCATTGCAGGTGGTATTGCCCCAGGGGGGGCCGATGTCGCGATTGTTACCGGCGCGCGCGACGGCAAGCCGTTTCGCAAGGAGATCGATATCGCCAGCATGTTCCTCGACAACAAGATGCAGGACAACCTCACGGTGGCCAACGGCGATGTGATTTACGTTCATCGCGCACCGATGTTCTACATTTACGGGGAAGTGCAAAAACCCGGGCCACAGCGCGTCGAGCGCAACATGACGATCCGCGAGGCTCTGGCGCTCGGCGGCGGTCCCACCGAGCGCGGCTCCGAGTTGAACCTGAGTTTGTATCGTCGCGGCCGCGACGGGAAGGTCTCATCCTCGACCCCGGACCTGAGCGACCCCGTGCGTCCGGACGATGTAATCCATTTAAGCGGCAGCGTATTCAGGGCGCGCACCGAACCCAAGCCCCGTGACGAGGACACGTTAAAGCCCTCCACCAAGCCGGGGCAATGACCACAACAAGTGCCCGACAGGGGCGCCGAAGGATCAAGATGAGCGTTCATCAATCTTGGCACCGGTAAACAATAATGACTCTCCGTCAAGTGATATTCTCCCTGGCAGTTGTTTTCCTCACGGCATTCGTCCTGCGTGCCCAGGCGCAGGACAGGCAGCCCGAGTTCCGAATTGGCCCCGGCGACACCGTACGCATCCAGGTCTATCAGAACCCCGACCTCACGCTGGAAACACGGGTGACCGAGAACGGAATGATCACATTTCCAATCATCGGCAATGTCAAGATCGGCGGGCTGACCATTGCCGGCGCAGAACGGGCCATCGCCGACGCACTCAGTTCGGGCGGCTATATCAAGCAGCCGCAGGTGACCGTCATTCCGGTACAGATACGCAGCACCCAGGTGTCCGTGCTGGGGCAGGTCAATCGTCCCGGCCGGTATCCGCTCGAGACCCTGAACATCAATGTGTCCGAAGTTCTCGCCATTGCAGGCGGTATTGCCCCAGGGGGGGCCGACGTGGCGATTGTTACCGGCACGCGCGACGGCAAGCAGTTTCGCAAGGAGATCAATATCCGCAGCATGTTTCTCGACAACAAGATGCTGGACAACCTCGTGGTGGCCAATGGTGACGTTATCTACGTCGATCGGGCGCAGACGTTCTACGTTTACGGTGAGGTACAAAGACCCGGATCCTATCGCGTGGAGCCGGGCATGACGTTCCGTCAGGCCCTGGCGCAGAGTGGGGGCCCCACCGTGCGCGGATCGGAGCGCCGTCTCACCGTGTATCGCAACAGCGGGGATGGCAAGACTGCATCCTTGAGTCCGAACCCGAACGAGCTGGTAAAGCCGAACGATGTGATCTACGTGGGCGAAAGTCTGTTCTGACGACAGCCCCATGAACCTACACCAATTTCTTCTCATCCTTCGGGCGCGTTACAAGATTGCGCTCTTCGCGCTGGTCGTCACGGTGTCTGTCACGCTGGCGGTGAGCGTGCTCCTGCCGAGTCAATACACTGCCACGACTACCATGGTGCTTGACGTCAAATCGCCCGACCCGATCGCGGGGATAATGCTTCCCGCCATGGTGCTGCCCGGTTACATGTCCACGCAGGTGGACATTATCAACAGTGACCGCGTTGCGCTGAAAGTCGTCAAGATGCTCAAGCTGGACCAGAGCCCGGCGTTGATAGAGAATTGGACGGAAGCCACAGAAGGCAAAGGCAGGCTGGACGTGTGGCTCGCCAACGTGTTGCTCAGGAAGCTCAAGATCAAGCCCTCGCGCGAGAGCAGCGTAATAACCATTGATTACACTGCAGCGGATCCGGACTTCGCCGCAGCCATCGCCAATGCCTTCGTGCAGGCCTATATCGTTACCACCATCGAATTGAAGGTGGAGCCGGCGAAGCAGTACAGCCTTTGGTTCGGCGAACAGGGCAAGGCGCTGCGCGACAACCTGGAAGAAGCCCAGTCCCGGTTGTCCAAGTACCAGCAGAAGTACGGCATTATCGCGAGCGACGAGCGGCTGGACGGCGAGACGGCCCGGCTGCGGGAGCTCTCCACCCAGCTGACGACGGTTCAGGCGCAGACGTCCGATTCCCGGAGCAAGCAGAAGTCCGGTGCGGACACGCTGCCGGAGATCATGGAGAACGCACTGATTACCGGCCTGAAGACCGATATCGCTCGCCGGGAAGCCACGTTACAGGAAACCGCGCTCAATCTCGGCAGGAATCATCCGCAATTTCAGCGGCTGGAGTCCGAGATCGCTTCGCTCAAACAGAGGCTGGAGGCGGAAACGCAGCAGATCACCCGCAGCTATTCCACAGCCAGCACGGTTGGCCAGAGCAAGGAAGCGGAGCTCCGCGCCGCCATCGATCAACAGAAGAACAAACTGCTTTCCTTTAGGAACAAACGTGATGAGCTCGCCGTTCTCATGCGCGACGTGGAGGCAGCGCAGAAAACCTATGACGCGGTCTCGCAAAGGCGCAACCAGGCCAGCCTCGAAAGCCAGTCCACGCAAACCAATGTTGCCGTGCTGAACCCGGCCTCACCGCCGATTACGCCATCGAGCCCGAAGATCGTGCTCAATACCTTGGTGGCGATAATACTTGGCACCATGCTAGGGATCGGCGCTGCCTTGGGGATCGAGTGGAGCGACCGGCGCATCTGCTCGGCTGAAGACCTCTTCGAAATGCTGCAGCTGCCAGTGCTTGGCGTGATCAAGCGAGCCAACCCGCAAGCGGCGCTCCCCTATTCCGGCAGCGCGAGACCACGCTTGCGTTGAGATAAACATTCGACGATGAAACGGGACAAACGCGTTTCGATTTCGGACGGGAACGCGATAACCGCGAGCCTCGAACGCTCACTCGGCGCCATTCTGGTCCAGGCGGGACGCCTTACGCGGGATGACATTGACCGCATTTTGCGCCTGCGCGAACGAGGCCTCCGGTTTGGCGACGCCGCCATCCAGCTCGGCCTGCTGACGCGCGACGATATCGAATTCGCTCTTTCGAAACAGTTCAACTATTCCTACCTTTTACATGGGGAAAGCAAGGTCAGCGAAAAGCTGGTTGCCGCCTATACTGCCTCCGGTCCGCATGTGGAAGCGATGCGCAGCCTCCGCAGCCAGCTCATGCTGCGCTGGTTTGACGGCGAGGACCGCCACGCGCTGGCCATCATCGGCGGAGAACGCGGCGAAGGCCGCAGTTTCATCACCGCCAACCTTGCTGTGGTCTTCTCGCTGTTGGGCCAGCACACGCTGCTGATCGACGCCGACATGCGCCACCCGTGCCAGCACGAGCTCTTCGGCCTGGACAATCGCATCGGGCTGTCGGCACTCCTCTCCGAACGCGGCGGGCTTGAGACGATTCAGCGTATTCCGGGCTTGCACGATCTCTCGGTACTGCCCGCGGGGGTCCTGCCGCCCAACCCGGCAGAGCTGCTGGCGCAGCCGCTGTTTGCACGGCTTCTGAAGAACCTGCGTTCGGAATTCGATGTCATTCTCCTAGATTCTCCGGCAGCGGAAAAATATGCCGACGTGCAAAGCATTGCAGTACGCGCCGGCGGCGCCCTGATCGTGGCGCGCAAGAATTTCACCCGAATGTGGCGCGTTCGTGGCGTATCCGATACGGTGACCCAGGCAAGCGCCATCGTCGTTGGCTCCGTGCTCAACGACTTTTGACCGAGTCGACATGTCCGCCGTGCTTGACGCCAAGCCTTCTCCAAGCGTCGCATGGCTTCCGTGGCTCGCGGTAATTGCCGGGCTGCTTGTGCTGTACGCGCCTACGATTTTCCATTTGTATCGAAATCTCTGGAACGAGGAAGCCTATGCCCATGGGCCCATCGTGTTGGGCATCGTTTTGTGGCTGTTCTGGCGAGCCGGACTGAAATCAGCGCAGCATCGTGCAATCGAAGTACGGGCTCATGGCAGAGATACCGGACGGCGTGCTGGTGCGCGTTTCGAACATCTCGACCAACGAAACTTTGGCCTTCCAGGCCCATCGGGAATTCCTCGAGGCGCTCGTTGGGGCGATGGAAAAAGCGGAGGCGGCGCGCCTGTTGGGCAACGCGTCCTCCTAGTGAACTACCTGGCGCAGCCTTCTAAGGACAGGTCACTTCATGTGTCCGAAAAGGGTGATGAGGTCAATGATTTCCATAGGTTAAGCCGCGATCAGTCGGGGGGTTGGAACAGCGAACACTCCTGTCAACACATCGTCCGGAATGAACGAGATGAAAACGATCGAGATCGCTGACGGATTGGCGGGAGCCGTGCGATTGAAGTCGTTCCGACTCGTTGCGCACGATTTTCGCCTGTCGCCAGCGGTGGCAGCATTGTTCGCCCTGCTCATATCGGCCTTCGCGGGAATCGTCATAGCCGTTATGGGCGGAGTTATTGCATCTATCCTGATAGTTTCAGCCCTCGTCGTGCTGATAGTGCTTGTTGACTACCGGATTGGTGTTGCTCTGATGATTTTGACCTTTCCGTTTTCGCAATCGCTGTACTTCCCGCGCGAACTCTTCGGTATACCTGGAGCGAATCCTTACAATCTCCTGGCAATGGCCACTCTCGGGGCTCTGCTGGTGCCGCCGTTCGGGAAACAGGTCTTCGGGTTAGTTTTCGACAAAAGATTGCTTTGGATGATCGTTCCATTGGTATTGGCGGGTCTTAACGGCTTAGACGATCTCGGCAAGATTCCCCCATTGCTATTCGTGCTTGATATCGCGACCTTCAATGGGGCGATGGGGTATTTGATGACTACGGTCGTCAAGCCGCTCATGTTGATCTTGCTGTCGGTCGTCGTAGCTACGATAGCAGCCGAATTGAGAAGACCTGAATTCATACTTTGGTTGATCACGGCCTCCGCACTCGGATTCACATCCCTGGTAATCGTATACTTCTTATCGTCGGGCTTGCCGCTCGCGGCGATCGCTACCGCTGACAGATTGTTTCTCGGCGGTATCGGATATCATGCCAACGCCATAGGTATGATTCTGGTTACTGTTTTCTCCATGTTCCTGTTTGCAGGCAGCGAATCTTCGCGCGGCCCACTGCGGTTCTGGCTCCTAGTGTCCCTGATTCCGATCGGGATCGGGATCATGCTTACGTTTTCCCGCACCGCGTTTGTCTTGTTCGCCGTAATCTGGTCTTGGTATCTCCTTTCGAGGAAGAAACTGGTCGGCATGTTGCTCGGCCTCGTCGCTATCGGGATCATCATCATCGCTCTTCCCAATCCAGTCTATGATCGCTTGGGAAGGGGCCTGGATCAGGGATTTACAACAAGCAAAGCGGACCCGCTAACAGCAGGGCGGGTCGGCGGCTTGTGGCTGCCGGTCATGGGGGACATGGTGAATGATCCTCAGAGCATCGTGGTCGGCGAAGGGATGGAGGCGATGCTATGGAGTGATTCTGTTCGGTCGGGCCGAGCCCTGCCTACGGGACACCCGCACAATGCTTACCTCAAGACGGTTCAGGATATGGGGCTGGTTGGGGTCGCTTGCATGATCCTTTTTTTCAGGTTCATTCTGGGGGAACTGAATCGAATGCGTCGCAATTCTAACCTCGATGCTTCATTACGAGGGTTTTCTCAGGGAGCCAGAGTTGCACTCTTTGCGTTCCTGATAGGTGGAATGGCAGGCTACTCGCTCACGCCGGGAATACAGCAAATGTACCTTTGGATGGCATTCGGTGTTGCGCTCGGCTGCCGCGCTGCCGAACGCGCTCAGATACAAACTCGACCCAGTAGCGAGAAGCCCAGATGATCAACTGGAGGAAACCGTATCTCACTCTGCGTCTGCGGGCGAGTGGAGATACCCTGTCCTTTCTCGACGCATTGGAACGCGCGCGTGACCTCGGTTGGGCGGACACACGCAAGATACAGCAGGAAAAGCTCAGCCGTCTGCTTCGGGCCGCGTACCAGCACGTTCCCTATTATCGGGAAATCCTGTCTGCTTGCGGGGTCGTTGATGGTAGCTCGGTCAACCTAGCCCACTTTGAACGTATTCCACTGCTGACCAAGGATATCATTCGAAACCGCTTTGACGAACTGACTGCGCGTAACGTTCCTCAAGACCGCTTTATCTTCAATTCGTCGGGAGGGTCCACGGGCGAGCCGGTACGTCTGATTCAAGACAGGAACTTTCATGAATGGGACGCGGCGGTGGGAATGTACTTCAATCGTTGGACCGGCTACGACTTGGGAATGCCGCGGGTGGTTCTTTGGGGTTCGGAGCGCGATTTGCTTGCACGCGGGGTCGGTTTTCGGGCCCGATTGTCGCGTTGGCTGAAGAATGAAACCGTGCTCAATTCGTTTCGAATGTCCCCGCTCGATATGCAGCGTTATGTACGGGAAATCAATCGAGTGCGCCCGGTGCATATTCTCGCGTATGCCGATGCCATTTATGCACTGTCGTGTTTCATTGAAATGAATGAACTGTCGGTTCATTCGCCGGTCGCCGTAATCGCAGCGGCCGGAACGCTCTACCCGGAGATGCGGACGCTAATCGAACGGGTGTTCAGGACTAGGGTATACAACCGCTATGGGTCCCGGGAAGTAGGCGGCGTTGCCAGTGAAAATGCCTTTGGCAAAGGACTGGAGATATCGGCCCTCACTCATGTCATAGAAGTGCTGGCCGCCAATGACCGGCCCGCGACCCCAGGAGTCTCTGGCGAGATCCTGGTGACCACCCTGGAAAACTTCACAATGCCGTTGATCCGTTACCGAATTGAGGATATGGGTTGCTTGTCGGCAAGTGGATTACTGAAGGACTGGCCCCGGTTCACTGACATTGAAGGACGGGTATCCGACCTTCTTGTCAGCAGCGCTGGAACTTTGGTGTCCGGGGTATTCATGGTGCATCTGGTCGGCGTAGTGCTGTGGAGCGCAAATGTCGTGAGGTTTCAGGTCGTTCAGGAAGCAACGGATTACATTCGAGTTTTGATCGTTTGCGAACGCGGTAAAGGGAGTATCGATGTCGAGTCATGGAAGGAGCAACTGCAGAGGGATCTCACCAGACAAGTACGGCTTGCGCTCGGGGATACGTGCAAGGTGGGGATCGAGTTGGTTGACGAGATCATTCCGACATCATCGGGGAAACACCGTTTCGTGATGTCCAAAGTTTCCAATAATCTCGTTAACCGGGGGTTATCCCACGGCTAGTCCCGACAGCCTGATGCCGACTGTAATTAGTCAGCGGATTTGGAACCTGCGGTGCACGCACGTAGCTCAATGCCTATGAAGGAATTTGTTGACACGGATGGAACGATGGTCAAGCCTCTTAACGTACTCGCCATTGTTAATAGTCTGCAGTTCGGCGGCGCCGAAAATCACCTGATTTCGTTATTGAACCATCTCGACCCGGAAAAGTTCGGTCTTTCTCTCGCTTATCTCAAGCCGTTAGATCACCTACTATCCCAAGTCGATCGCCGCCGCTGCGGAAACGGCATTTTCTGCTGCCACGTATCGCGAAAGATCGACTGGAGGGCCGTTCGCGAGTTGTCTCAGCACATCGATGATCGAAAAGTAGACGTCGTGATGTGCATCAATAACTACCCCCTTTTGTACGGCTGGCTTGCAAGAAGGCTATCTCGACGAAAACCTGCGTTAATTGCGCTGTTTCACAGCACCTTGCTTGGAACTCTTAAAGAAAAACTCCAGATGCTGTTCTATTTCCCTCTCTTCCGAGCGAGCGACGTGCTGTTATACGTCAGTGAGAACCAGCGGGTCTATTGGCGAGCGAGAGGACTTCGCGCACGCCAAGACATAGTGGTCCACAACGGCATCGACGTTGAACATTTCGTGAATCAATGGGGTCCCGATGAAAAGATTGCGATGCGCCAGCGTTTCGGCTTTTCACCCGACGATTACGTGGTCGGTCTTTGTGCGGCCATGCGGCCGGAAAAAGCGCATGGAGACTTGCTTGTCGCTGTCGCACGATTGCGCCAGCAGGGTCTGAACGTCAAGTGCCTTTTGATTGGCGACGGGCCCGAGCGCACAGCGATTGAACGCAAAACGGCGGAGCTCGGATTAACGGCGTGCGTAAAGATCACAGGGTTTATGACCGACGTCCGGCCGGTCATGTGTGCGTGCGATGTGATGGCGCTCGTCTCACATGCGGAAACTTTCTCAGTCGCAGCATTGGAAGCAATGGCGCTGGACATACCGATGATCATGACCGACATCGGCGGGGCCAGAGAGCAAATAGCTGAAGGAGTCAATGGCTTCCTTTATCCGCCTAAAGATATTGACACGCTTATCCAACGGATTCGGCAACTGAGCGACCCGGAAAGCAGGAAACGAATGGGCGCTGCGGCACGCAAGATGGTGGTTGACCGCTTTTCGGTTGGCAAGATGGTTGAGCAATACAGTACGGTCCTGGGAGCATTGACCATAGCAGGCAGTTCGGACCAGTCGTAATGAAACATCGGCCACACATTTGTTTCGTTTCACCCTTTATCTGGCCAGTGTTTTCGGGTGACAGGCACGCCAAAGGCGCGGGTGGCGCTGAAGTGCAACAGAGCTGCCTTGCCCGCGAGCTCGTCCGCCGGGGTTATCCGGTATCGATGATCTCGATGGATTTTGGCCAACCCGACCCTTGTATCGTGGACGGCGTCACGGTGCATCGCATGCACGCGCCCGAGGCGGGCCTGCCGGTGGTTCGCTTTGTGCATCCACGCCTTACCAGTCTCTGGGCAGCGATGCGCCGCGCCGACGCGGACATTTATTACCAGCGCACCTCGGGTGCGGGTACAGGTTTCGTAGCGGCTTTTTGCCGATCGCAGCGCCGGCTCAGTGTGTTTGCCGCGGCCAGTGACGGGGATTTCGACCCCGCCGTACCGATGGTCCGCTTCGGCCGTGATCGGGTCCTGTTCCGATGGGGGCTACGGCGCGTTTGCGCCATCGTGGCACAAAGCGAGCGACAGCGTGAAGCGCTTGTCCGGCACTATGGGCGCGATGCCACGGTCATTCCGAGTTGTTATGGTAATTCCACTCGGAAGCCTTCCCGCCCCGGTGGCACGATCCTTTGGGTAGGCACGATCAAGCGGATCAAACGGCCGGAACTGTTCATCGATTTGGCACGACGCTGTCCGGATCACCGATTCCGCCTCGTGGGGGGCGGCGTGCCTGACGAAAGTAGCCTATACGATCGCGTTTTCCCGGAAGCCAAGACCGTAACTAATCTTGAAATGACTGGCTTCGTTCCCTATCCGGACGTGGAAGCTCAGTTCGACGATGGAAGCCTTCTGGTCAACACATCAGACATGGAGGGATTTCCCAACACCTTCCTGCAGGCGTGGTCTCGTGGCATGCCGACTCTCTCTTTTTTTGATCCCGCGGCGCAGTGGCGGCAACACGCGGTTGGCGAAGTTGTGAGTTCGCTCGACGACATGGTAAAACGCACGCAGTCACTGATGAGTGATGTCGAGCGTTGGAGACTTGCGAGCTCGGTCTGCCGCGAGTACTTCACCGCGCACCACTCTGTCGCTCGTGCTGTGGATGCTTACGAAGCGGTCTTTGACCGGTTGGGAGCATCCGCGGGCGCGAGGAAGGTCTAGGCAGACAATCTGATGCCGGTTTCCTGGCGCCTGGTGTTTCTCGGGTTGGTTTGAACCAGAGAGGCATGCATGACAACAGTTGCCGTGATTGGCCTGGGCTATGTGGGCCTGGCCCTCGCAGTGGAACTCGGCAAGCGATACCGAACGATTGGGCTGGATCTATCCAGGAACAAGGTCGAGAGCTATCGTCAGTTTAAGGATCCGACTGGCGAAGTCTCCTCCGAAGAACTCCGTGCCGCTGCGCACTTGCAATGCACCACTGATCCTCGATCACTGAAAGAAGCTGACGTAATAATCGTGGCGGTGCCGACCCCTGTCGATCAAGCCCACCGACCTGACTTTGGACCGCTCGTGAGCGCGTCGGCAACCGTTGGCCAGAATCTCAAGCGTGGCGCTATCGTGGTCTTCGAGTCCACTGTCTATCCCGGGGCGACTGAGGAGATGTGTGTTCCGATCATAGAGCGTCATTCCGGCCTCAAGTGGAAGAGCGATTTCTTCGTGGGATATTCCCCCGAGCGGATTAATCCCGGAGACAAGGAACACACACTGACGCGGATCCGAAAGGTGGTTTCCGCAGACACACCGGAATCACTTCGTGCACTGTCGGAACTCTACGGCAGCATCATTACTGCAGGCATTCATGAGGCGAGCTCCATCAAGGTCGCTGAGGCCGCGAAGGTCATCGAAAACACGCAGCGGGATCTCAACATCGCGCTCATGAATGAGCTGGCGATCATCTTCGATCGTATCGGCATCGACACCACGGAAGTGCTGGAAGCCGCCGGCACCAAGTGGAATTTTCTCAAGTTTACGCCGGGTCTCGTCGGAGGCCACTGCATCGGAGTCGACCCGTATTACCTGACGCACAAGGCCGAGATGCTGGGATATCATCCACAGGTCATCCTTTCCGGGAGGCGGATCAACGACGGCATGGGAAAGTTCGTTGCCGAGAAAACGATCAAGCAGATGGCGCAGGGAGGCGCCGCGCTGACCGGCGCGGACGTCATCGTGCTGGGGCTCACGTTCAAGGAAAACTGTCCCGACCTCCGCAATTCGCGGGTGATCGACGTGATCAACGAGCTTCGGGCCTATGGCATCAACGTCCATGTGCACGATCCAATCGCCGACCCATCCGAAGCGCGGCGTCACTACGGCATCGAGCTCGAGCGGTGGGCGGATTTGCCCGTTGCAGCGGCCATGGTTGCGGCGGTTCCCCACCAAGCATACCTCGCGAAATCTCCCGATGAGTTTTTTGCCAAGTTGAAGCCCGGCGCAGTTGTGTCAGACGTGAAGAGTCAACTGGACTGCGCCGCGTTTGCCAAGGCGGGCTTCCGCCTCTGGCGGCTCTGATGCTCAAGCTTCCTCAGGACCTGGTCGAAGCGCTGGCGCAACGCAAGGCCCGCTGGCTCGTCACCGGCTGCGCAGGCTTCATCGGATGCCATCTCGTCGAGACATTGCTGGAACTCAATCAGGATGTCGTCGGCGTGGACAACTTCTCGACCGGCTATCAACGGAATCTGGATGACGTGCGGGCGGCGGTGACGCCGGCCCGCTGGCCGAGGTTCCGCTTCGCTCGGGGTGATATCACTGATCCGGCGCTCTGCCGGGATACGTGCGCGGGGGTGGATCACGTGCTGCATCAGGCTGCTCTCGGATCGGTGCCCCGCTCGCTGGCTGACCCGCTCGCCACCCATGCCGCCAACGTCACCGGCTTCGTGAACATGCTGGTAGCAGCCAGGGATGCTAAGGTAAAGCGATTCGTTTATGCCGCTTCAAGTTCTACTTACGGCGATCATCCCGCGTTGCCAAAACGGGAAGAAGAGATAGGTCGCCCTCTTTCCCCTTACGCGGTAACGAAGTATGTCAACGAGCTGTATGCTGACGTATTCGGCCGGTGTTACTCAATGGAAAGCATCGGTCTTCGATACTTCAACGTGTTCGGACCTCGCCAGGACCCGGATGGGGCCTACGCCGCGGTCATTCCGCTTTGGTGCAAAGCACTCCTGGGAGGCAACCCCGTCTATATCAACGGCGATGGCGAAACGAGTCGTGATTTCTGTTACGTAGCGAATGCGGTACAGGTCAATTTGCGTGCGGTGTTGGTTCAGAACAGCCACGCGCTCAACCAGGTCTACAACGTCGCCGTCGGCCAGCGCATTACGTTAAACCGACTCTTCGAATTGCTGAGGGATCTGCTAACTCGCTATCAACCGGCCATTGCGCAGCGGAAGCCTGTTTACCGCGATTTCAGGCCTGGCGACGTGAGGCACTCGCAGGCGGATATCGGCAAGGCTCAGCGGCTCTTGGGATACGTCCCGACCCATCAGATAGCAGCAGGGCTCACCGAAGCGGTGCCTTGGTACGTACGGGCGACGACCTGATTGATCCCGACTGAAGGCTGGGTCACAGTCTTGGGGGTGCTTCGTACGACGAGTGGCCGCCGGTGGACTTGGGCCTGGACGTCGTGCCGCATCGCCAGCAACCCGCGCCCATCGGGAATAGTTGATGCATGCTTCCCTTGTTACTGGTTCTCGATCTCGCGAGCAAGGTAGACGTGATCGTCACGGGATTCGCCAAGAATCGCAAATACAAGACCACGCGTGCTGAATCGAGAATTGAACTGGAGCGCTTCGACTGGGGAGGACTCTTTGAGGGAGAGACAGGTTTGCGCAGTACTTCGACCGGCGGCGTGAAACTACGTACAATTGCAGGGCGCCCATCACTGTCAAAGGTCAGTTGCATGGTAGTTTTCTCAGCGCCTATATTTGCGACCCCATCATTGTTGACAACGATTCCGTGCCTGGTGATCGGGGACGTGATCCATAGCGAAATTGTGAGATTACCGACATGGCCAGGCGTTAGCGAGAACCACATTGAATGCGTCATTAAGTCGTTGCGCTTCGGCGCGTAAGCGAACGCAAGTGGGCCTGCAATGAGTCTTAAGCAAGTGGCGTCGCTGGCGGTCATTCAAACTGCAATTGGCCTTACGGCGAGCTACCTCAATGTAAAGATTACCTCGATCTACCTCGGTCCGGCAGGCATTGGCTTGCTGGGACAGCTTCAGTATTTCATGGACATGTCGCTCGGTATCCTCGCGGGCGGTGTGACCGTGGGCATAACCCGACTGACTGCCGAGGATCATGACAATGTTGCCCGTCGTCGGCTGATAGTGTCGAGCGTTGCTCGAGGCCTCATGATGCTCGGCCCTGTCTTATCATTGATCTTGATTGTCTCCTCCGGATGGCTGGCCGAAAGATTATTCCATGACGCGGGCCACTCATTCGCGCTCAAGCTGTTCGGGGCCGTCCTGACATTTGGCTTGTTTGGCGGCCTGCTTACAGGCTTGGCAAGAGCAGCAAAAGACTACAAGTCCACGACCTATATCCAGAGTGGCGCCGCCGTGACGGCCGTAGTTCTCATGGCGATCTTGTGCCCCACCTACGGCATCGTGGGGGGGCTTGCGGCGGCAGCAGTTTCATCCCTTGTACCTATGCTCATCGCCATCATCGCCGCTCGCGAAACAACCTGGTTCGACTTCGGCATGTTGAGATCGGGCTTTTCCAGGAACGAACTGCTCCGCGTATCTCACTTTGTCCCAATGTCCGCGACCGTACACGTGGTTGGACCGTTTACCCAGCTAACCATACGGAATTTCCTGGCGACGCATTCCGGCATGGAGGCTGTTGGACTGTTACATGGTGTCGTGCGCTTGTCGGATCTTTATCTAGGTATCTTCACGAACGTGCTCCTAATGTACTATCTACCGCGCTTTTCCGAAATCAAGTCATCGACAGAGCTTCGCCGGGAGATCACACGATGTCTAGCTTTAGTTGTAACCGGAGTTGCTGCCGCCAGCGTGATGATTTACCTCCTGCGCGACCTGATAATCACGGTCCTGTTTACGAGAGACTTTCTCCCGATGCGCGATTTATTCGCTTGGCAAATGACTAGCAACGTGCTTCGGATCGTGTTTTGGGTAATGGGATATGCATTGATCGCAGCATCGTCACCTTATCTTTATGCAGGGATGGAAGCTCTTGCAGGCGGGCTATGGATGGTTTGCGCATATTGGTTGGTTCCCCTAAACGGGGCCGAGGGCGCAGTACAGTCCGGCGCTGTCGCCTACTGTGTCTCCATCGCTATCTCCGCGTGTTTTGTGGTGCGAGGCCTTCGCCGCATGCGGCGAAACGAGACCTGATGTAGTAAGTAAGAAGGCGAAAGGTGCGAATGCTGAAAAATGATTCCAGCTCGCAAGGGAGCCAAACTGTACGCCCGGTCGCAGTCGGCGTCCTGCTGGACCGGACGATCCAAGAGGGCTGGGTACTCGAGTCCCTGAAACAGGCTCTGGCTGTGCCGGGCGTACGGATGGTGGCCATGGCAGTTGCCTCCGCAAAGCCCGGCGCATCGTTTGCCTCACGCCTCCATCGGCTGTTCGACCGTTTCGATCAGCGGGTGCGATGCCCAGATGAGCGGCTGTTTGTACCCACCGATATCAGCGCCGAGTTTGCCCTGCCGCTGCTGAAAATTGAAGTCGTCGGCCATGGCGGTGGCTGGCGCTTGGACGACGCGGGGATTGCCGCGCTGCGACAGTGTGGGGTGGATGTATGGTTGTGTTTTACCGCTAGTCCTCCGCGCCGATCATTGCATCCTGTTTCCCGGCTAGGAGTTTGGGGCCTTGAGATTGGACAGGGTGTATCCGCGGCGAGTATTTGGGCGGGCGCCATGGAAGTGGGCGCGAGCAGCCCCGTGACCATGGTTAGTGTCGTCGATTATTCGGATTCCGGTAACGGCCCGCTGTACCAGTCCTTCGGCGCGACCATCAAGAATTCGGCGCGCCGCAATCGCTTGAGCGCCCTACGCAAAGGAATGAGTTTCTTCAGACGGTTGCTTCAACGTTTGGCGCGCAATGGAAATACCTGGCGTTCCGCGCGGCCCGCGACACTGGGCGTACCGCGAAACTACCCCGCGCTGCCAGCGCCGACGGTTCCTGCTTTGGTCCGGCTGTCTTGGCGTTTGGTGTTAAACGTGGCCGCAAACCAGTTGCATTTACGACACTGGCTCGACCAATGGCAAATTGCCTATTACTTTGCGGACGAAGACGACGCCGGCCGCCGGTTTGACCGATTGCGTTACCTGGTCCCGCCCAAGGACCGTTTCTGGGCCGACCCGTTCGCCCTCGAATTTCAGGGGCGATACTACATTTTCTTCGAAGAGTTGCCGTACGGCACGCAAAAGGGCCACATTGCGGCGATTGAAGTATTCGAGAATGCGGAGCCCGCGGAACCAACGATCGTGCTCGAGCGGCCCTACCACCTGTCATATCCGTTCATTCTCGATTGGGAGGGTACGCTGTACATGCTGCCGGAGACTGCGCAGAATCGCACGGTGGAATTATATCGCTGCGAGAGGTTTCCACATCGTTGGGAGCTGCACGGCGTTGTCCTCGAGAATATCAGGGCATTCGACGCGAGCTTGTGGAAACAAGACGAACGATGGTGGATGTTCGTCAATGTCGCAGAGCCAGCGGCAGACAGTTGCGACGAGCTCAATCTCTACTGGAGCACGACGCCGCTCGGCCCCTGGACAGCCCATGGTGGCAACCCGGTGGTTTCCGACGTGCGTTGCGCTCGTCCTGCCGGGCCGCTATTTTCACGCGGCGGGAAACTGTATCGGCCGAGCCAGGATTGCTCTTGGGCCTACGGTCACTCGGTGTCAATCAATCGGGTTGATGTCCTGCATGAGGGTGATTACCAGGAAACGGCGGTGGACCGCGTTGCGCCGGGCTGGAGGGAAGATATCCTGTGCGTTCATACTCTCGGCGGAAGCAAGCGGCTGCACGTTATTGACTGCATGATAAGGCGATGAGAACTTGAGGTCGGTATTGACAGAGATTGTAGCTGTTCGTGTGAAGTTCGCCTCGAACGGCGGGTTTGAATCAGAAGAATATGATTGACATCAGTTACCGTGATTGTACTGGCGTACATGGGCCTGGCGCCGGAGATGGAATTCGGCAAGCGGTGCCGAACGAGAACAGGTTCCCTTACCGGCCCGGGAAAGCTTGTGCACTTGTCACTTAGCTCGCGCTCTCGCGCGTACGCGTTTATGGACAACTTCCATGCGCGATCGGCTACGAAGCGGACGAGCTCGTGCTGAGCCTGCGAGGTCGCGCCGTACCTACGGCGAAGGCGGAGGGTGGCCGTCTATAGGATGTACGAGCCGATCAAACGACAATTGATACTCAGCTCGGACCATTTGGAGCATAGGTACATGCCCGAATACATGGCTGCTGTGTGGCAGTGGAAGCCCCGCTATAATCCACGTTTTCCCTTCAGCCCTGTATCCCCTGGCGCGCTGGTCAATGGACCATCCGGAACCGGATGGTAACGGCGCACTTTCGTGGCGTGATGCTCTATTCGGATTACGTATACGACTTTCAGATGCGCCTGTTCCGCCAAGTCTTCGGCTGTCCCGTACTCAAGGACTACGGCCACTCCAAGCGGGTCCTCATGGCGGCAACCATGCTCAACGACGAGCGCTATTTCTTCTGGCCGCAGTGAAGAAGATTGCGTTGTTCAGCCCTTCTCTACAGGCAGTGAGTGGAGTGTCCACCCATGTTCGAATGCTGTTCGCATCCGACCTCGCACGGGACTTTGAGCTGTATCACTTCCAGGTTGGCAGCGAGGGGCGTCGCGAGGGCGCGTTGCAGAGACTGCTGCGCTACGCTTTCAGCCCGCTCCAGCTGGCGCTGTTCTTGCTGCGAACCCGAACCGACGTCGTCCACATGAACACTTCGCTCGAGCCGAAGGCCTATTGGCGAGACCTTGCCTACCTGGCCGTTTCCAAGCTGCTCGGCCGGCAGGTCGTGAATCAGATCCACGGTGGAGCGATGCCCGAGGACTTTTTCGCAGGCAATCTCCTTCTGACCGGTCTGCTGCGGCGTTTTTTCCTCTGGAGCAACGTGGTGACCGTCCTCTCCAACATGGAGCTGGCCGCCTACCAGGCGTTCGACAGGCGAATTAACGTCCATCTGGTGCCCAATGCCATCGAACCGGCAGGGCTGGTTGACCAAGAGCGCCGGTACAACACCGATCGAGCCCTGCGGTTGGTCTATGTCGGCCGGCTGGTGCGCGCCAAAGGACTGTTCGAAGTCATCGAAGCATTGGCGCAAATGAAACGCGCCGGACGGGAGTTCCATCTGTCCATAGCAGGCGGCGGTTCCGATCGCGACGAGTTGGTCGCCGCAACGGAAAAAGCGGGCCTCGTGGATCGCGTGACGTTTCTCGGCAGCGTGTTCGACGCGAATAAGCATCGGCTGTGGCTGGCTTCGGACCTGTTCGTCTTTCCTACTCATGCGGAAGGACTTCCGTATTCTCTGCTGGAGGCGATGGCGGCCGGTTGCGTCCCGATCACGACCCCTGTTGCGGCGATTCCGGACGTCATGCGTGATGGCGAGCACGGCCTGTTCGTTGCGCCCAAGGACGCCCAGGCTCTGGCGAGCGCCGTGGCCGCCCTCGACGACGACCGCGAGCGCATGGTGCGGATGGCCGAGGCCGCCCGCCGGCGTGTGGCCGAGTATTACACCGTAAGGCGCCTGGCGGACGACGTCCGCAGGCTTTACCAGAGCGTGGGATAGGGGACGCCATGTGCGGCATTGCCGGTTTCGTGACGTCCGCTTCAGGCGTGGACTCGTCCACCGTGCTCACCGAAATGGCCCAGGTTGTCGCTCACCGCGGGCCGGATGACCAAGGCTTCTTCCAATCGGCCACGACGAGCGGGAATCACCGGGTTGGATTGGCTCATCGGCGCCTGTCCATCATCGACATCGCAACCGGCCACCAGCCGCTGGGCAATATGGATGGAACAGTCCAGATCGTATTCAACGGCGAGATCTACAACTTTCCGGACCTGCGCCGCGAGCTGGAAAGACGCGGGCACCGCTTTGCCACCCGCTCCGATACCGAAGTCATCGTCTATGCCTACGAGGAGTGGGGCGAGGCCTGCGTCGAACGGCTGCGCGGCATGTTCGCTTTCGCTCTCTGGGACGCGCGTCGGGAACGTCTGCTGCTCGCGCGGGACCGCTTTGGCGAGAAGCCCCTGTTCCTGCATGATGCGCCCGGGGGAGTGGTGTTCGCCTCGGAGATCAAATCCGTCCTGGCGTATCCCGGCGCACAGGCCAGAGTGGATCCCGGCGCCCTGTGGGAATACTTTGCCTACCGCTACGCGCCCGGACCTTCCACCCTGTTTGCCGGAGTGCGTAAACTGCCACCCGGATGCTATGCGCTCTGGGAGCGGGGGGTTCTTCGGGAAACGCGCTACTACAGTCCGCCGGACCGCGATCCGCTGCCCGTCGCCCCGGTCCCGGACGACCCGGTTGGGGCGTTCCTGGACAAGCTGGATGAGTCGGTGCGCATCCGCATGATCTCGGATGTCCCGTTTGGCGCATTTCTTTCCGGCGGTGTTGATTCTTCCACAATCGTTGCGCTCATGGCGCGCCATTCCAGCCAACCGGTCAAGACCTTTTCGGTGGGCTTCGCGGAATCAGCGTTCAGCGAGCTGAAATACGCGAAAACGATCGCGGAGCAGTTCCAGACCGAGCATCACGAGGTCACCATTTCGCAAGAGCACCTGATCGAGCATCTGCCGGCGCTCGTGCGCTTTCGCGATGCGCCGGTGGCCGAGCCCTCCGACATTCCAATTTATCTTCTTTCGAGGGAGGCCCGCAGCACGGTGAAGATGGTGCTGACCGGCGAAGGCTCGGACGAGATCCTTGGGGGTTATCCCAAGCACGTCTTCGAGCCTTACGTTCCCCTGTACCAGCTCTGTCCCGCGGCGCTGCGCAGGCACATCCTGGAGCCGATCGCCCGCGCCCTCCCGTACCGTTTTCACCGCGCCAAGACCGCCATCGTCAATCTGGGTCTGGACCGGTTCGAGGAGCGGATGCCGCGCTGGTTCGGCGCGCTGTCGGATCAGGAGCGGGGGGATTTGATCGACCTGCCCAACGCGGTCCATCCGGATCGCCACGTCCAATTCGATACCCCCGAACAGAATAGCGCACTGCGCCGTATCCTGTATTTCGACCAGACCAGCTGGCTGCCTGACAATTTGCTGGAGCGCGGTGACCGCATGAGCATGGCCGCCTCGCTGGAGGTGCGGTTGCCATTCATGGATCACGAACTGGCGGCGTTGGTGTCTTCCCTGCCGGATCGCTATCGCGTACGCGGCGCAACAACCAAGTGGCTGCTGCGCGAGGCGATGAAGCGTCTGTTGCCGAGCGCGATCTTGCAGCGACCCAAGGTGGGGTTCCGAGTGCCGGTCAACGAATGGTTCCGGGGACCCATGCGGGAATACCTGTACGATCATCTCGCCGGCACGGATTCCCGGACCCGATCCTACTATCGCCGCCCAGCCCTCGAAAAGACGCTCGCCGACCACGTCGAGGGCCGGCAAAACCATGAGAAGCTTCTGTGGTGCCTGCTCAACCTCGAGATTTGGCATCGCGAGTACCGTGTGACATGAGCGCGACCCTCCCGTGGAAGCTGAACCGCCTCAGAGCCATGAGCGCCGCCGAGGTGGGCTGGCGCGTGCGCCATGCAATTGCAGGCCGCTTCGAGCGCTTGGGAATCGGGCTTGCGTCGCAGGTGCGCGTCGGCACGGGGACGTGTGGATCGGCATGGATCTCTGCCTGGCCGACGGATTTTCTAGCCGACCGGTATGTCGAGGCAGCGGACCGCATCATCGCCGGAAGGTGGGACGTGATGTCACTGCAGGATTGCCGGCTTGGCTTCCCGCCGCGCTGGAATCGCGATCCCAAGACAGGCACGGAGGCGCCACTTGCGTTCGGCACGGACATCGATTACCGGAATGAGCAGATTGTTGGCGACATCAAGTATCTCTGGGAGCTGAACCGCCACCTGGAGCTGGTCACGCTTGCGCAAGCATGGCAGTTGACGCGCGAGCCGCGCTTTGCCAAAGCAGCGTGCAGTCTGCTGGTTTCCTGGCTGGAGCAATGCCCCTACCCGCGCGGCCCGAACTGGACCAGCTCCCTCGAATCGGCGGTGCGTCTCGTCAACTGGGCATGCGCCTGGCACCTGTTGGGCGGAGAGGTTTCATTCCTGTTCGCGGCCGAGGACGGGAGAATCTTCCGGCGCCGCTGGCTGGTCTCGATCTACCAACACTGCCATTTCATCTCGCGTCATCTATCGCGCCACTCCTCGGCCAACAATCACCTGCTCGGCGAGTTGATGGGCCTGTTCATAGCCTCAGTAACCTGGCCGCTCTGGCCGGAATCGGCGCGCTGGCGTGAACTAGCCCGAGCCGAGATCGAAGCAGAAACCGTGAAGCAGAATGGCGGCGATGGCGTGAACCGCGAGCAGGCGTTCTGGTATCACCATGAGGTAGCGGACATGATGTTGCTGTGCCTGCTGTTCGGGCGGGCCAACGGAATCGAATTCTCCACCCAGTTCAGAAGACGCCTCGAACTGATGCTGGAGTTCATCGCTTCCATCATGGACGTCGCCGGCCATGTGCCGATGGTGGGCGATGCCGATGACGGCGTGATCGTTCGATTTTCACGGGAGCCGGCGTTCTGCCCTTATCGGTCGCTCCTTGCCACCGGTTCAGTATTGTTCGAGCGAGGCGATTTCAAGACTCGAGCCGCGCACTTTGACGACAAGAGCCGCTGGCTGCTGGGTGACGAGGCCTCAAAGGCATTCGATGCTTTGCCGGTTACGGGCGTTGAGGCGCCGGCTCGCCTTGCCTTCTCGGAAGGCGGCTACTACGTCATCGGCCGGGACTTCGGCAAACCCGGGGAGGTGAAGGTGGTCATCGATGCCGGGCCCCTGGGTTACCTGTCCATTGCTGCACACGGGCATGCCGATGCACTCGCGTTTACTTTATCGGTGGGCGGGCACGAAATTTTGGTGGACCCTGGGACCTTCGCCTACCACTGCTCGAAGCGCTGGCGCGACTATTTTCGTGGTACGTCGGCACACAACACGTTACGAGTCGATAGAGAAGAGCAGTCTGTGCCCGGCGGGAATTTCATGTGGCTCACGCATGCCAGGGCGCGCTGCGACCACTTTGAATCGGGGGCGGAGCGGGATGTATTCGAAGGGGTGCAGGACGGCTATCTGCGTCTGGACGACCCGGTGCTCCACCGCCGGCGTATCGAACTCGACAAAGGAGGCTTGCGCATCGAGGTCACGGATACGCTGGAATGCGGCGGGGAACATTTCGTGGAGCTTCACTGGCAACTGTCGGAACGTTGCATAGTGAGGAACTCCGGTCGCTCAGTCCACGTGGAATGTGCCGACGTCCGCATACGGGTCGAATGTCCGCGGGCGTTGGATGCGCCGACGGTGGTCGTCGGCCGGGACGATCCACCGCTGGGCTGGCTATCGCGGCGGCTGGACCACAAGGCGCCATCGCCCGTCATTGTTTGTGCGGGGCGCGTCGCCGGCAATACCAGCCTGGTGACACTCCTCACGATCGAGGCCAGTGCAAGGCGAAATCAGTCGTAATCGTCGAGGAGTTCCAATGCGTATCAGCATCTTCGGACTGGGTTATGTCGGGGCCGTTTCCGCCGGCTGCCTTGCGTCGGATGGCCACGATGTCATTGGCGCCGATCCCAACAAGACCAAGGTTGACCTGATCAATCAGGCCCTCAGTCCCATCATCGAAAAGGACATCGGTGAGATGATCGCGAGGTCCGTAGCGGAGAAGCGGCTGCGTGCCACGATCAATGCCGCCGAAGCTGTAACGGATTCGGAAATCTCCATCATCTGCGTCGGCACGCCGTCCCAGCCCAACGGCAACCTTGACCTTACGTATGTGCGACGGGTATGCCAGGAAATCGGCGGAGCGCTCAAGCATAAGAAGAGTTTTCATGTCGTGGTTGCCCGCTCGACCATGCTGCCCGGGTCAATGCGCGACATGGTGACTCCCACACTGGAGGAGGCTTCGGGGAAAAGAGCGGGTGTAGGCTTCGGCATCTGCATCAACCCGGAGTTCCTGCGCGAAGGCACGGCGGTCTGGGACTACTACAATCCTCCCAAGACGGTAATCGGTGAGAGCGATCGCAAGACCGGCGATATCGTGGCCAAACTCTACGACAAGATAACGGCGCCGCTTGTGCGCACCGACGTCGAAACGGCGGAGATGGTAAAGTATGCTGACAACGCCTGGCATGCCCTGAAGGTGGTGTTCGCAAACGAGATTGGCAGCATCGCCAAGGCGCTGGGCATGGATGGCCACAAGGTCATGGACATCTTCTGCCAGGACACCAAGCTGAATCTGTCGCCCTACTACCTCAAGCCGGGTTTCGCGTTCGGGGGATCCTGCCTGCCCAAGGATGTGCGTGCCCTGAACTACAAAGCGCGGTCCCTCGATCTGGACCTGCCACTGTTAAGCTCCATCCTCCCGAGCAATAACTTGCAGATCGAGCGCGGCCTGAAGATGATCATGGACAAGGGGCATCGGCGGATCGGTGTCCTGGGATTCAGCTTCAAGGCGGGCACCGATGACCTGAGGGAAAGCCCCTTGGTCGAGGTCATCGAGCGGCTGCTTGGCAAGGGTTACGAGCTGCGGATTTTCGACCAGAACGTGGAGATGGCGCGCCTGACCGGGGCCAACCGTGACTTCATACTCAATCACATTCCGCATATCTCGCGGCTGATGGTCGGCACGATCGAAGATGTACTGAAATTCGGCGAGACCATCGTGATCGGCAATGGCGCTCCGGAATTCAAGGACGTCCCTCGCCGCCTCCTGGACGGCCAGGTACTAGTCGACCTGGTCCGCGTTTCGGACGGGCGCAGCACTCCAGGACGATATGATGGCATCTGCTGGTAGGCCGTGCACCGATCAGCTGCGCGACGGCAAGACAGAGGCAATTGCGCGAATCATCAAGCGCTGCGTCACGAAGCAACCAAAGCGCATACTTGTGGTCGGCTGTGGTTCAGGTCTGGAGGCAGCAATACTGGCGCAAGAGTTCGGCGCCCAAACAACAGGAATCGACTTGAGCGCGGATTTCGATGCGATCGCCGCCGCGCGTGTAACACTCATGCGGGGAAATGCAACGAAACTTGAGTTTCCCGATCAGTCGTTCGACCTGGTCTACTCGTATCATGCGCTTGAGCACATTCCTCAATACCACAGGGCACTTTCTGAGATGCGCCGGGTGTTGGCTGATGGCGGCCACTACTGCATCGGAACGCCCAATCGTTCACGGTTGGTCGGGTATCTTGGAAGCAAGGACGCATCGCTACTCCAAAAGTTTTTGTGGAATGCCAACGACTGGTCAGCCCGCCTGCGTGGAAAGTTCAGGAACGAGTTTGGAGCCCATGCTGGTTTTACTCCAGAAGAATTGCTGTCTGCACTAGGAAGCGTTTTTTCGGTGGTAAACGATGTCACTTTGCAGTACTACATGGAAGTTTATTCTGACAAGGTTCGCCTCATTCGGTTGATTCATGCGTCGGGAATTGAACGTTTCCTGTTTCCGTCCATTTACTTCATCGGACCAAGATAAGCATTAATGGCCTCGCGGGCACCGCAATTCATTTCGGCACATGGGTCGCGGAAAGTTCTATTTGTCGTCGAAAATCTGCCTAGCCCTTTTGATCGACGTGTCTGGCAGGAAGCCACCACGCTCCGCGAGCACGGCTACGACGTTTCGATCATCTGCCCGACCGGCAAGGGCTACGAGACGCGATTCGAGATTCTGGAAGGCATACACATTTACCGCTACGATCTGCCGGTGGAGGCGGCAAGGGCCAGAGGCTACGCGATGGAATATTCGGCGGCCTTGTTCCATACCTTCCGTCTGGCTTGGAAGGTGCATCGCGGCCCGGATTTCGACGCCGTGCACGCCTGCAATCCGCCCGATCTTCTCTTTCTGGTGGGCGGTTTCTTCAAGCTGTTCTTCGGCAAGAAATTCCTGTTCGACCACCACGATATCAATCCCGAACTGTACGAAGCGAAGTTTGGCCGCCGGGACTTCTTCTGGAGGCTCATGGTCTGGCTGGAACGGATGACGTTTCGCACGGCCGACGTATCAATCGCCACCAACGAGTCGTACCGAAAGATTGCCATCGAGAGGGGAGGCATGGATCCGGTGAAGGTGTTCGTCGTG
>CAYNFN010000233.1:0-2494 GCA_964396485.1 uncultured Alcaligenaceae bacterium | reverse complement strand
TATTTCATCAACAACACTGAGAAGCAGGCTTCGATTCTGGATGATGCTTACGTACTGATCCACGACAAAAAGATTTCCGGGGTCAAGGAACTGCTGCCGGTTCTTGAGGAAATCACCCGGGCCGGCAAGCCGTTGCTGATCATTGCCGAGGAAGTGGAGGGCGAAGCGCTCGCGACGCTGGTGGTGAACACCATCCGCGGCGTGATCAAGGTGTGCGCGGTCAAGGCCCCCGGCTTCGGCGACCGGCGTAAAGCCATGCTCGAGGATATCGCGGTGCTTACCGGAGGCACCGTCATCGCCGAGGAACTTGGGATCAAGCTGGAGAACGCCAAACTCACCGACCTCGGACGTGCCAAGCGCATTGAGGTCGATAAGGAAAATACCACCCTGATTAACGGCGCGGGTGAACCCAAAGCGATCGAGGAGCGCATCAAGCGCATCCGCACGGAAGCGGAGAAGGCGAGCAGCGACTACGACCGCGAGAAGCTCGAAGAGCGTGCGGCGAAACTGTCCGGCGGCGTGGCCGTGATCAAGGTCGGAGGGGCGACGGAGACCGAGATGAAGGAGCGCAAGGTACGGGTGGAAGACGCGCTGCATGCGACGCGGGCGGCGGTGGAGGAAGGCATCATGCCCGGCGGTGGGGTGGCGCTGGTGCGGGTGCGCGCGGCGCTTGTCGATCTGAACGGGGACAATGACGACCAGACGGCGGGGATCAGGATCGTCCTGCGCGCTCTGCAGGAACCGCTGCTACAGATAGTGGCCAACACCGGCGCCGAGCCTTCGGTGGTGCTCAACAGGGTGTCGGAGGCGAGCGGCAACTTTGGCTACAACGCGGCCAGCGGCCAATACGGGAATCTGGTGGAAATGGGGGTGATCGACCCAACCAAAGTCACCCGCAACGCACTGCAAAACGCGGCGTCGGTCGCGGGACTTATTCTCACCACGGATTGCATGGTCGCGGAGATCCGGGCAAAGCAGCCAGCCGGCCAGGATGGGGGCGAACTGCCGATGTAGCACGCTGCCCCCGCTGGAACAAGCCTCAGCGATTGCGTTTCAGTAGCGCCTTCAGCTGTTTCAGGGGCAGCGTATTGAGCACCTCCTGCTTCTCAAGCCAGCCGCGGCGCGGCTGGCGTTGCGATACGCGCGAATGCGAAAAGGGTTGGCGCCCTGGATGTCGAGCAGGTCGGCGATCTCCTCGAAAATCGCGGCGATGGTTGCGTTGACGACCGGCATGGATGGGTGAGGCCGGAGTCGAACTCGCCGGTCAGTTTTTTCCGTAGTCCAGCGGCCAGCGCCGGCCCAGATAATCGGCCACAGCAGACTCGAAGTCGCGCGAGAAGTACCGCCATAACGGGTCGTTTTTTCCCAGCTTGTTCAGTTTCGCGAAACGGATATTGACCCGCCCATGAGAAAGCTCGGCATCACGATAGGCCCGGGCCTCGCGGTCGGCATTGCGGTCCGTCTCGAACACCAGCCACTCGGCGGCGAAAGCGTCCTGCACCTGTTCGAGTTCATGCGCCAGATCGGGCTCGACGGCCATGGGGTCGATCGGCTGCGACTGTCCGGAGGTGAGATTGAAACGCCAGCCGCCATAAAGATCCGATCCGTCGGTGGTGTAGAGCGTGGTTCCGGCCCGGGTGTAGAAACCTTCCAGCCTGAAATACGCGGAGGCTACGTCGGCGCCGATGGCGCCGATCCACCATCCGCAGATATCGGGGTCCTTTTTGAGGTAGACAACCGCATAGGCAAGCCCCACGCCCCTTGGCGCATAGGCCAGTTGCACTTGCGGCGTACTCATTCGCTTTTGTCCCGGTTAGAAACTGCAAATCTCTCCAATGGCCATGTTCACTACTCCTTCCGAAATACCAGGCTATTCTGCCGCACGGGGATTCTTGCCACTTGACCCAGATCAGGCAGTATTCTGGAAATGAATCGACAGCCAGGCCATTGGGAGCACTTTGCGCACGAGGCGGACGTCGGCGTACGCGGATTCGGCGCAGACATGCGCACCGCGTTCGAGCAGGCTGCGCTGGCGTTGACCGCGGTGGTGACCGATCCGGCCGCGGTGCGTCCCGCAGAGAAGCGGGAGTTCGAATGCGAAGCGCCGGACGAGGAGTTTCTGCTGGTGGACTGGCTGAACGCGCTGATCTATTCGATGGGCACCGATTTCGTGTTTTACTCGAAATTCGAGGTGGCGATCGCGGGAACGCGGCTGCACGCCAGCGCGTGGGGAGAGAAACTCGATGTCACCCGCCACCGGCCGACGGTGGAAGTCAAAGGGGCGACGTTCACCGAGCTGGCGGTGCGGCAGCAGGCCGACGGCTCGTGGATCGCGCAATGCGTCGTCGACGTCTGAAGAAACGGTGAGCCATGGATCTTTCGCTGTTCAAGCGCAAATCGGATTACGAATGGGAAATCGCCCCGCAGGCCGGAATGCACGTGCCGGCGGTGATATTCGCGAGCCGCGAACTGATCGAGGCGATGGATGACAAGG